>CAZSGS010000027.1:0-12863 GCA_964606365.1 uncultured Wenzhouxiangella sp.
TCGCGGATGCGCTCGAAGATCAGCACGTTGGCGTCGACCGCCATACCGACCGTCAGCACGATCCCGGCAATACCCGGCAGCGTCAGGGTTGCGCCGAGCATCGACAGCAACGCGACGATCAGCACCAGGTTGGTCGCCAGGGCCACGTTTGCAACCAGGCCGAAGGCCTTGTAGTAGATGGCCATCAGCACAAGCACCAGCACAAAGCCGATGATCACCGACTGGAAGCCCTGATCGATGTTGTCCTGACCCAGGCTCGGGCCCACGGTGCGCTCCTCGATGATCTGCATGGGTGCGGCCAGGGCGCCGGCGCGCAACAGCATCGCCAGCTGGGCCGCCTCCGTGGCCGAACCCAGCCCGGTGGTCTGGAAGCGCTTGCCGAAGGGCTCGCGCGTGACCGCGGCGGAAATGACTTCCTCGACGCGCCGGGTCGTATAGACCTCTTCACCGTCCTCCATCTTCGTTTCCGGACGGTACTCGATGAATACCACGGCCATGCGCCTGCCGACGTTGTCGGAGGTGTGCTCGAGCATGCGGCTCGCGCCGGCGCCGTCGAGCGTGACCACCACGTTGGGCTGTCCCGACTGCTGGTCGAAGCCCGCGGCGGCGCCGATCAGGTTCTCGCCGGAGGCGATCACCTCGCGCGAGAGCAGGATGGGTTCGCCGTTGCGGTGCTCGTAGAGCCTCGACCCGGACGGCACGCGGCCGGTGCGCTCGGCTTCGTAGGGATCGTTCTGCTCGTCGACGGCACGATACTCGATCGTGGCCGTCGCGCCCAGAACGCGCTTGGCCTGGGCCGTGTCCTGGACGCCGGGAAGCTGCACGACGATGCGGTTGGCGCCCTGCTGCTGGATCACCGGCTCGGCCACGCCCAGTTCGTTGACGCGGTTGCGCAGGGTCGTGATGTTCTGCTGCAGGGCGTTCTGTTCGATTTCCTGCAGGAACTCTTCGTCGATGCTGGCGCGCAGATTGTAGGTCTGGCCGCCCTCGGTCGTTTCGAGCACCAGCCCCTCGAGCTCCCGTTCGACGAGCCCGCGCGCTTCGCTGCGATGCTCTTCCGTGCGCAGCTCCGCGACGACGTTGCCGCCGGACACGCGCACCGAACGATAGCGGATGCCCGCCTCGCGCAGCAGCCCGCGTATGGAATCGACATAGCTTTCCAGGCGCTGGGCCTTGGCCGCATCCATGTCGACCTGCATCAGGAAGTGCACACCACCCTGCAGATCGAGGCCGAGCACCATCGGTTCAGCGCCCAGGGCCGACAGCCATGGCGGCGTGGCCGGCGCAAGGTTGAGCGCGACCACGTAGTCGTCTCCCAGCGACTCGCGCAGCGCATCGGCCGCGCGCATCTGCCGGTCGGTATTGCCAAAGCGAAGCAACAGTCGCTGCGGGGAAAATTCACTGGGGCCGTACTCGACATCGGCCGACTCGAGCACTCGCTCGACCGTCCCGACGATGTCGTCCTGCAGCTCGAAGCCGCGCGAGGACGAGACCTGAACGGCCGGGTCGTCGCCGAAGATATTGGGCAGGGCGTAGACCATGCCCAGTCCGAGAACGATGATCAGCAGGGCGTACTTCCAGGGTGGGAATCGATTCATGATGGCTTCAGTTGTCGGTTCTGGTTCTTGTGACGGCAGGTCG
This sequence comes from uncultured Wenzhouxiangella sp., assembly GCA_964606365.1. Classification (GTDB taxonomy): domain Bacteria; phylum Pseudomonadota; class Gammaproteobacteria; order Xanthomonadales; family Wenzhouxiangellaceae; genus Wenzhouxiangella. Next base: position 1,642 of record CAZSGS010000027.1, read on the forward strand.
CCGCGGCGATTTCAACGACGGATTCAATTGGCCGAGTCGTAGGTTCCCTTCGGCACGACCTGGGCGACGGAGTGCCGCTGGATCTTGATGACCACGCCGTCGGCGAGCTCCATCGACACGAAGCTCTCTCCCACTTCGGTGATCTTGCCGAGCATGCCGCCGGCGGTCACCACCTCGTCGCCGACCGACAGGCCGGCCACCAGTTCGCGATGCTGCTTGTTGCGCTTCATCTGCGGACGGATGAGCAAAAACCAGAAGATGACGACGATGAGGATCAGCGGGAGCAGGCTGCCGAGCATGGACGGCGCCTGCTGGGCGGCATCCTGCGCCATCGCGCTGGAGATCAGAAAGTCCATAGATTCTTCCTTGGAAACTGTTGGCGTCTGGGTTTATCTGGGGTTCGTTGCGAACGGATACAAACGCGCAATTATGGCACAGGAAGGGCAGCACGACCACACCGCGGCGCGATGCGGTCGTGGCGCGGCGCGGGCCCCGGCAGGCCCGCACCGCCCGACGGTCAGTAGATCTGCGGGGTAAAGCGGTTGCGGTAGATCACATCCGCGCGGCCGGCGCGGAACAGCAGGCGATCGAGCCACAGGTCGAAGGGCGCCTCGACGGCGGCATCGGCCCTCACCTCGAAGCGAACACGGGCGGATGCAGCCCCGTCGGGCCGCTGCGCCAGGCGCGCCAGCGTCGTGCGCCACTGCCCGGCCCCGTGCGCGAAGGGATCGCTGGTCGCGAGCTCCCCGAGACCGGTGCCGCCGCAGCCGGCCGAATCGAAGAACTCGGCGGTGGCGCTCACCACCGGCGCCTCGCCGAAGGCCTGATTGACCAGAACGCTCGCCCCGACGGCGAAATGCTCGCTCGATCCGTCGAGCTCGACGCACTGATCGATCGCGTACTCGGCATCGACGCCGCCGTCATGGCGCACACGAACCGCGCCTGAACTCAACAGGCCCTCGGCGTCGGCACCCGACCAGCGCAGCTCCCCGCTCGCGGCATCGAAACTGTCGCTCCACTGCCCCAGCGTGCGGTCGAGATTGGGATTGCGCAGCAGGTTGGTCGCGGCGACTTCGAAATCGAGCAGGTAATCGGTTCCGGAGCTTCCGTCCCCCTGCCCGTCGAGTTCGTTGTTGTCGAAATCGCGGATCGAGCGGCACACCGCCAGGCGGTAGTGGCCCGCGGGCAGACCCCGGTCGCCCGCCAACTGCACGACCGCGCGCTTGCGCGCCGCCTGGTAGTCGACGCCGGCGATCGCGACATCGTGCGGGTCGTCGCAGTCCGGGTCGCTGCCCGGCGCCATGCCCGTGAGATCGAACAGACGATAGTTGTCCGGGTTGTTGGCCGATTCGGGCGCGAGCCCGCCGGCATCCGTTTGCACACCGCGGGTGAACTCCGGAATCAGCTGGGTGATGGTCGCCTCGGTCGGCAACGGCTGCGCCAGGTCCCCGTACTCGGCACCGTGCGAACTGAGCACCCGCGAGACGGCCGGCGGCGCCGTGGGCAGATCACCGTCGCCGAAGCTGAAGAAGTGCGCGTTGTCGAACCAGACCTCTACCGGGAAGGCTTCACCCGCGGGGAAATCGAGGTTGAGGGTCAGCAGGACACCGGATGCACCGGCCACCGCGCCCGGCGAAACCGACGTGCTCAGGGGCAACCAGGCGCCATCGGTATCTCCGGCGACGCCGTTGCTGACGAAGTCGCCGCCGATGCTGGTCTCGCAGTTGGCTTCCTCGAAGAAGGCCATGGATGCCGTGGCTTCGAGGGGATTGGGATCACCCTCGGTATCGATCATGCGCACGCGCGCCTGGAAGGCGTAGCCGGCCAGCAGCTCGGGGTCGATGGCGACGCAGCGATTGACCACGTAGCTCTCCGACCCGCCGACCTGGGTCTCGATGGCGACCGAACCGGACGTTTCGGCGTCGCCGGCATCGCTGCCCGCGTCGACCGAGATCGCGTCGCTGGGATTGGCAACCCAGTTGTCGGCACCGAGCGGTGCGTCGAAGTTCGGGTTGGGTGCCAGGTTCGTCCAGGCCACGTTGAATCGAAGCACGTAATCCGCACCGGGCAGGCCGTTGCCGTCGCCGTCGAGGCCATTGCCATTGAAGTCCTCCAGGCTGTCGCAGGCAACCAGGGTGTAGTCGCCGGCCGCCAGCCCGGTGTCCGGGCCGATGTCGAGCACGCTGGTCTGTGCCTCGCCCAGGTACTGCACGTCCGCGACCAGGCCCGCGTCGGCCAGGTCGCAGTCGACGGCCGAAGCATCGTGGTAACCGGTCAGCAGCCGGAAATTGGCCGGATCGTCGGCCGACCCCGGTCCGTCGGAGCGCATCGGCTTGTCGAAGCGCACCAGCAACTGGCTGGTGGCGGCCGTCAGCGCCTGTTCGGGCACGATCAGACCGCCGTCCGGGGCGGCAACCGCGGACACCCCGAATACGCGCGGCGCGGTCACATCGTCGCCCACGGCGAAGGGCCCGATCGAACGCGTATCGCCGGCATTGCCGGCCGCGTCGAGCGCCCGGATGTGGAACCACCACAGGCCGTCGCCGAGCGGATCGGAACTGACGACCGTGTCGCCGGCACCCAGGTTCTCGAGCGTGTTGGGCTCGCTGTCGGGGCTCTGGGTGAAGGAGTAGCTGTAGCCGACCAGGCCGCTGGCCTCGTCGCCCGGGTCGACGGCCGACGTCCAGTTGACCTCGATGACGTTCTCCGGAATGGCGGGCGCGCCGGGCTCGTGGGTTTCGCTGTCGAGATCGAACGGACCCTGCGGCAGGGTGGCGTCGATCCAGTACGGGCCGGACGAGACCGGCTCCGAGCAATTACCCGCGTTGTCGCACACGCGCAGGTGGAACCAGTGATCGTCGCCGTCTTCGAGCACTTCGCTGACCACGCCGTTGGGATCGTCGCCGTGCGCGACGTCGAGCTCGGCGTCGAGCGACGGACTGGCGTCGCGGGTAAAGTCGATCGAGTACCCGGCCACGCCGGAACCCAGGTTGCCGCCGGAAGGATCGAGATCGAGCGCCCCGAACCACTGCATTTCGATCTGCGGCTCGACGTTCCACGATTCGATCTCGTGGGTGACGCTTTCGAGCTCGGGATTGACCGGCTCGAGGAGATCGCGGGCAAAGGTCGTGATCGCCCGATCGAAACGCGCCACGACGTAGACGTGCGCATTGTCGGGGCTTACCGCGATGCCCGAGGCGCCCCACAGCCCGTTGATGCCGGCCACGCCGTTGCGCTTGATCTCCTCGAACTGGAGGCTGCCGGGATCGGCGTCGCTGGCGCCGTCTCGCCGGAAGACGACCAGGTTGCCGGGCGTGACGTCGTCGGGATCGCTGGTGCCGGTACTGACCGCGTAGAGGAACTCGTTGTCCGGACTGAGCCGAATCGACTCGACCTCGTTGAGACCCTGGGCATCGCCCGAACCCGAGACCAGTGCCCCGACCCAGGCGAGATCGCTGCCGGCACGATCGAAGATGGCGATGGCCGCGCTGTCGTGCCCGGCGACGTAGACCTGTTCACCGTCGGCCGAGACGGCGAGCGACGTCGCCGCGGCGATGCCGCTGACGCCGCCCTGGCCCTCGACGTGATGGTTCTCGAAACTCAGGCGGCCGTCCTGGTCGGTGTTGCGATTGAAGATCGCCACCGCGTCATCGGCCCGGCCGGCGACATAGAGCTGACTGCCGTCGCCGGACAGCGCCACGGCCGAGGCGTTGCCGATGCCCCGTACCTCGTTGTCCACTGGGTCGAGCGCACCGCGCTCGAGCGACTGTTCGAAGGCCAGTTCACCGGTATCGCTGTCGCGAGAGAACACGACCACGAAGCCCGGGCTGCCGCCGGCGGCCACATAGACATTGTCGCCGTCCGCGCTGGCGGCCAGCGCGCGCGGCCCCGACAGTCCGGAGATCGGAGGCGGTGAGGTGGGAATCGGCTGATCACCGTCGAACAGGACTTGCGAAAGCGTGAGATGGCCGAAGTCGGTGGCCTCCGAATCGATTTGACGATCCAGCGTCACGATCGCATTGTCGGCTTCCGAGACGGCATAGATATTGGCACCGTCGGGACTGACTGCCAGGTCGGCAAAGCCGTCGATGCCGTCGATATCGCGCCCGATCGCGCTGGCCAGCTCGGCCACGGAAAGGCTCTCGAGCGGCGTCAACTGGCCGCTGTCGGCGTCGCGCTCGAGGATCACCAGTTCATCGGCGGTGCGCGACACCACGTACACGTGCGCCCCGTCCGGGCTGCTGACCGCCACGCGGGCCGGATCGCTCATGCCCTCGACGCCGACACCGTCGACCAGGCTGTCGACCTGCACGAGCGTCTGCAGGGCATCGACGATCAGGCCCTGGGCCTGCCCCTGCTCGCCGATGGTCGCTTCGACCGGGCTGGACAGCTCGACGAAGAAGTCGCGATTCTCGCTGGTGGTCGGGTTGGCCAGAATCGTGACCGGGATCTGCCGGCTCTGCTGCCCGGGCGCGAAACTCACCGTACCGGAAGTCGCCACGTAGTCTTCCCCGGCGGTGGCCGTACCGTTCTGGGTTGCGAACTGCACCGTCACGGTCTGGTTCCAGCTCTCGCTGAGGCTGACGCGGAAGATCGCCTCGACCGTGCCGCCCGCCGGCGGTTCCGCGATGGTCACGCCCTGGATGCCGAGCACCGGTCGGGTATCGGTATCGAAAATCGTCGCCACGGCCAGCGGGCGCACGATCTGCACGCCCTCGGAGGGGTCGCTGATCTCGACGAAGAAGTCGCGGTCCGGATCGGCCACGTCGTTGCCGCAGGTCGCCACGGTCACCGTGGTCTCGGTATCACCGGCCGCGATGGTGCCGGAACCGAAGTCGCTGATGTAGTCAACGCCCGTCTGGCAGGAGCTGCCGCCGGCGGCGCTGCCGGGCGAGGTCGCCCATTCGAAGCCGGCAGCCGTCTCCATCGGTTCGGTCAGGCTGACGACAAATTCCGCCGGCACGGTTTCCCCGGCCGCGCCCTCGTCGACGGTGGTGTCGGCGATGCTCATCCCCACGCCGATGAGCTGGAGTGTCTCGGGATCGACGTCGAGGCGGCGCGCCATGCCGCGCGAGCCGACCTCGACCATCGCGATCAGTTCGCCGTCGAGATAGATCGACGCTTCGTCACCCGCTCGCGCGGTACCTTCGATTCGCTCCCCCACCGAATTCATGGGTACGCGCAGGGCGTACTGCCCGCCCAGGCTCTCGTCGGAACCGAGCTCGTAGCGTGCCACCGGCCCTTCCCAGGCGGGCACTCGCAGCGTGAGCTCGCCCTCGCCGACCGGCTCGCCATACCAGCTCACCTGACCGTAGAAGAGGTGGTCGGGCTCGGAAATCGAGGCGCCGACCGATACCGCAAAGCTCGTTCCCAACAGGGCGCAGAGCAACAGGGTCGCGAAACGGCGTGAACTCTGGGAGAGAACTGAATACATGGCTAGTTACCCGAGTAGGAATAGGTATTGAAGAAGATCCGGATGTCGGAGACCCCGGGGACATCGGACTCGCCGTCCGGCTGGCCGTTGATGAAAATGTCAAGGCCTTCGTCGGGGTCGTTGAGCAGGCTGCCGCCGGGGATGATGACGACCCACTCGCGATTCCACACGGAGCGACCGATCAGGCGGCTATCGGTGGCGATCTGGCTCTCGTCGAACGGCTCGCTGTAGTGATGCGCGCGGAACTGCGAGTAGCGCCGGATCTCGTTGAAGCTGTCCGACAGCGAGTCCGCCAGGGGAATCCAGTTCGAATCCTGCAGCTCCTGCTGCCCGATCGGGAAGGGCACCGGCAGTACCTGGTCGATGATCTGCCACTGCCGGGTCGAGAAATCATCGAAGGTGGGTGAGCGCAGCACGTCGGCACCGACCGGGAACATGTAGATCCGCGGCGTTTCGGTCAGCGGCAGCCCGGCGTAGTCGCGGAACCAGGTGCCCACGCCCCGCACCTTGGTCGAGAAGCGGGAAGCGTCGTAGGTGCTGTCGCCGGGGCCGAGCGGCCAGTGGAAGAAGTTCAGGCCGAAGGTCACGGTGGTCGGGAAGCGGAACACCAGACCCGGCAGCGGGCCGGCCGATTCAGGCTGCGGCGGGCGGGCGAAGCGGCGGAACTCGGGCAGGTCCCACAGGTTGTCGACGCGCGCGTTCTCGAGCTCACGCCGCCAGGCCTCGTCGCCGGCCTGGCCGTCGTCGATCCGGAACAGCTCGCGCCTGAGCGAGAAGCGGTTGGTCTCGACCTGGGGGTTGTTGAAGCCCATCTGGCCCTTGAGCACCTCGAAGTTCTGCGCCATGCGCGCCATCGGATCGGCCAGGCCGCGCGAGCCGGCCACCGGCTCGTCGCCGATGATCTGGCCGATCGAGCGCTCGCGCACGATGTCGGTCAGGAACTTCTGGCCGGCCTGCTGATCGCTGCCGAGCAGGTTGGTCTCGTAGTCGTAGGCGGCCGCCGCCAGGTAGACGTAGCGCGCCGCCAGGTCGAAGGTCGCGCGGTACTTCTGCAGGGCGTCGTTGCGGAAGATGCGGAAGGCCATGTCCTGGTAGCGGTATTCCTGCGTGGCCGCGGCGCCCTGCTTGCGGAAGCGGATGAGCTGGGCCAATTGACGCTGCCCCTCGGCGAGCTGCTGGTGGTACTTGCGGTACAGCTCCTCGATGGTCTCTGCGCGCTGGTAGATCTCGACGCGCAGCAGTGGCTCGCGCCGCAGCAGCTCGGTCAGCTCGCCCTCGAGCCCGAACAGTTCGAGACGGTTGTCGAAGGTCTGCAGATCGATGGCCGCCGACAGCGAGACATCGGCCATGTTGGACTCGACCACCGCCCCGGCCGTCTGGAAGCCCTGGCCGATACCGTCGGCGACCGCCTTGGCCAGCAAGCCGGCGTTCTTGAGAGTGCAGCGGACCCCGGAAGTCGCATCGCCCCCGGCGGCGACGCCTGCGATCAGATTCTTCGGCAGGCACTCGGCACCACCTTCACCCAGGTCCTTGGCCATCTCGCCCGCGGTCCGCGCAACCGCGCCGGTCTGTTCGAGCGCCACGACCTGCTGGCTCATGGTATTGAGCGTATCGCGCTCGTCATTGCTGACGTCGAGCTGGTTCTGACGGATATCGAACACCGCCGCGATCTCGTCGAGCTTGTCCTGGATGCGCTGGCGCGCCTGGTCGTATTCCTCCAGGGTGCGGGCCAGGTCGAGGCGGGCGGAGAAGATGTCGTGCAGGACGTTCTGCAGCGACCCGGTCGCGCGCCGGCGGCCCGTCCATTCGGGCGGCTTGCCGAAGCTCAGGCCGAAAGCCGGCGAGGAATAGGTCACCATCTCCATCGTCTCGACCACGCCTTCGGGGGTATCGCCCAGGGCACAACCGGGGGCCTGCGGATCGCCTTCGCAATCGAGGTTGCTGAACTCGCCGGCCTCGCCGATATCGAAGAAATTCACGCCGCCCGCCATCGGCCCGAACTCGGCATCGAAGCGGTTGATTTCGAGATCGCCCTCGACGTCGAAGCCTTCGAGCAGGTCGGTCTCCTCGCCGGCGAGCTCGAGCACGTCGATATACATGTAGTGGTAGAGGTCGGGCCCGTCATAGTCGGCGGGATAGACGCCACCCGGGCCGATGTCGTCGGCGTAGGGATAGCCGAAGACCTCGATCAGGCGGTTCTTGAAATCGCGCTCGGTGGCCAGGGAATTGGTTGTCAGGTCGTCGGTGGAATCCTGATTGAAGCGCAGCATCCGGTTGAGCTGGTTGGCGAAATCCCAGGCTTCGACGGCGTTGTCGAGCGCCGTGGTGGCGCGCGCGAAGATCTGCTCGAAGTGGGTCTTGTTCTCCACCGGGGAGTTGCCGGTGTCGACCTGCGAGGGATCGATATCGAACGGCACGACGTCGCGCGCCAGCCCCAGCGGATTGAGCCCGCGGTCGGCCTGGTCGAGCTGGCCCTGGATGCTGTCGAACTGGGCGACGATCTCGTCGAGTTCCTCGACCGTGCCACGCTCGATGCGCTGGATACCGCCGTTGCCCGGATCGGGATCCTCGTCGGGCAGGATGGCGTTGCCGATCACCCAGTCGAAGAAAGCGCCCTGCCCGGCTCGCCGGGCCCATTCGGACAGGCCCCAGGCGCGCTCGTCGTCGTCGTCCTTGTAGCCCTGCCACTGCCCGAGGGGGTCCTCGACGTAGAAGCGGCGGTAGGTCAGGTCGACGATCTCCGCGCCCGTACGCGCCTTGGCGGCGGCCACCTGCGCGAACTTGCGCTCGTCGAAGAAATCCACCTGCAGCGGCACGCCGGCCACGGGGACCGCGTCGGCGCGCGGAACCCAGGTGAAGAAGGGGTGGCGCAAGAGGTCGTAGTGCGTCTTCAGGCCCGTGAGGTAGTGGCCCCAGGCGTCGCCGTGGCCCTGCGGGTACTGGATGCGGGCGTCGAATTCGTCGATCACCCCGTCGGTGTTCTGGTCGGTGATGCCGTAGTTGAGCGCATAGGCGACCTCGCCGTCGCCGGTGGTGAAGTTCCAGAAGAAGCGGTTGTAGACCGGGTTGGCCGCGATCGGTCCCTGCGAGCCGTCGCGTCCGCGCAGCAGCACCAGCTCCTCTTCGAGCAGCGAGGCGGTCTGGTTCTGGAACGGGAAGATCGTGGGCGCGAAGCTTTCGAACTCGCCGCTGGTCAGCAGGCCGATGGTCGGATCCTGGGCGTCGGCATAGGCTTCGTTTCCGAGCAGCGCATAGAAATCGAGAATGCGCGAGGAGATGTTGAGAATGGCGTTGTTCACCGGCCCGTAGTCAACCGGCGGAACGGCGTTGACCGACAGGTCCATCGCCCGGCGCATGACCGTCGTGTAGGCCTCGATCAGGCCGACACTGTTGAGCACATCGGGATTGGAGGTCAGCGGAATATCGCCCTCGTAGCGCTCGCCCAGCTGGACCAGCATGCTCGAATAGGTGTTGGTCGGCGAGGAGTGGAAATCCTGAACCCGGGCCTCGAAGGGGTTGAGCCGGCCGAGAACGCGGGTCACCCAGCCCTGGCCGAGCTGCGCGCGCTGGTCGGTCGGCGTTGCCCCGGGCTGGCCGGCCCACAGGCTCCACTCGGCCTGGTTGTTGCAAACCGGCAGGCCCTGGTACCGGGCCAGGTACCAGTTGTCCGACAGCGTCTGGATGTTGGCCCCCTCGATGACGACTTCGTTCTCGCCCTGGCCGTCGTTGTCGACCGGGATCTTGAACCAGCCGTTGAGCTGGCCGGCGTCGGGCTCGGGAAGCTCCTCGGGCGGCAGGCCGCCGAGGTCGGGCTGGAAGTACCACTCGAACTGCAAGGCATCGGGATCGCCGCCGAAATCGCCCGAATGGCGAAGCGTCAGCTGCTCGTCGAAGATGTTGTCCGGGGCGATGACGTTGAGCTGGCCCTGGTAGGTGCTGAGGATATCCGCCGGTTCCGGCGGCGGCGGATTGCGCAGGCAGTCGACCCGCATGATCGACAAACTGACCGGCGCCGGGTCGAGCTGGGGATCGTTGTTGAAGGCCACCGTGACCCAGCCGACGCTCTGCGCCGCGCCGGCGGTCAGCGCGGGCTGGACGCCTTCGGCCTTGAACGGCTCGATCAGGCCCTGATTGGGGTCGTCTTCCTCGTAGTCGTCGGCCTCGACGACCGGATCCTCGAACGCCACGAGCAGCTCGCCGCGATCGACCGGTCGATCCAGCGTGCAGATACGCTCGCCGGTATTGCTGTCGATCGCATCCTCTAGACAGATCCTGTTGATCCCGTTGGGGTTGCGCGTCAGGCGCAGCAGGGCCTCGATCGCTTCCGGCCAGCTGCACTCGTCGTCGAGGGTGTCGCAGGCCTTGTCCATATCCTCATCGGCATCCGGCGCGCTGCCGTCCATGGTCTTGAGCACGCGCGCTTCGCGGAAGCTCATCACGTTGAGCAGCAGCAGCGGGTCACCCGCAATGGTGTCGTCGAACACGCCGGAGAAGACCAGCCGCTGGTTGATCGGGTCGTAGCGCAGGCGCTGACGGATGCTCACCGGCAGGCTCTCGAGCCCGTCGCCGCTGCCGGTGATCACCTGGAAGCCGGTTTCGGGATCGAGCTCGGTGGCCACCCCCTCGAGCTCCTCGAGCATCACGAACCGCGGGTTGAGCGGGTCGATGAGCTGAACGAGGGCGTCGCTCGGCTCGGCGCCGCCGGCGGCCTCCATGTCCTCGCGGAACTCGTCGAAAACCACCTCGACGGCATCCTGCTGCAGGATGTTCGGCAGGCCGCGTTTCTGGGTCAGCAGCGTCTCGCCGGGCAGCAGCTGCGGCGCCGGATTCGGCCAGCTGAAGCTGTAGTCGACCTCGATCGGGTTGATCGGCGAAGCCGTGCCGCCGTCGTCGACGGGCAGTCGCGCCATCCATGGCACGCACACGCCTTCGGCGGCGTCGGGCATGTCGTTGTTGTCGACGTCGTAGACCATGCCGGGCTGCAGGGGATACCAGAAGCGCATGGATCCCGACCCGGCCGACTTGCTCCACAGGCCGTTCTTGTAGTCGGTGAAGAACGGCGGCGGCGGCTGCGGGTCGTTGTCCGCCTGTCCCACGGCGCGGCTCTTCGAACAGCCCGGGAGCAGCGACAGTGGATACGGCGGCGTGACCGCGGTGCCCGCCTCGCCCGAGAACTCGAAGCTGTCGAAGCCGGCGCCCGTGGCGGTCACGTAGAAGGTGCGGAACGCCCATCGATCGAGGTCTTCGTCGTAGTACTTGACCAGCACGTACGGATCGGTCGCGGCGGTCGAGTCGTCGGGCAGGTTGACGCCGAAGTCCGCGCGCAGCGCAAACAGGGCGAGAATGCCGGAACCGTCGTTCGACGGGGCGAAGAAGGCGTGCGCAGCGTTGGGGCTGTAGCCCGGCTCACTCGGCACCGGCTGCTGGTAAATGCGCAGGTCCGGATACTGGATGGGACTCAGCGGCGCCTGGCCGAGATTCTCCGCGCCCTTCTGGCTGGCGATGATGATGCGCTCGGGGTCGAGCGGCCAGTCCGGCAGATACTCGATCGCGCGCCGCGGCCAGTAGACGCCCTTTGCGTTGCGCCGATACCAGGCCACCACCATCTCCTTGCCGGCATCCTGGATGCGACCGGGGCGGGTCCGGTTGACCGGGATGATGTGGCCGGTGCGGGCGGCGCGGTCGTAGGCGGCATCTTCACCGGCGCCGTCGTAGAAGGCATTCTCGTTGAGCGCGTAACCGGTTCGGCCCGGCTCGTTGTGCTGCCATTCTTCTGGATGTTTGACGA
>CAZSGS010000027.1:12873-13825 GCA_964606365.1 uncultured Wenzhouxiangella sp.
ATCGGTTCGCCGATGGTCCAGCGCACGCCGCGGGCGTAGTTGGGCGAAAGCGACGGCGGCATGGTGCGGACCACGTCGATGGAAATCGGGTTCTGGAAGGGATCCGGACTCGAGCCGTCAACGTACAGGAGCACCGAGAAGCCGGGCGCGTCCGCCGTGAAAACACCGGAATCGGTGCTGGCATTGCTTGCCTGGAAGGACGGTTCGAACGCCTCGAGGAAACGGAAGCCGCTGCCCGCCGCCTCGAGCTCCGCGGGCGCGCCGGCGATGTGAACCTGGTAGCAGTCGGCGTCGTTGCCGTCGGTACAGGCCTCGGTCGGCCACGACGTCTGGCCGACCTGGACGATTCGCTCCTCGCTTTCCGGCGGCTCGCCGTCGACGCGCCAGCGAAGTTCGACGTCGGGCACGATATCGAGCGGATAGAGCTTGCCGTCCTGTCCCGGGGGCACGTTCCAGAAGAAACGGGTACCGATGGCGTCGTCGCTCTTGACCCCGTCGATGTATATATCGGGCGCGGCGGCCTGGGAGCTGAGGTCCGCGTTGGGCGGCGGTTCGATCGCCTCGCCCACGGGCCAGCCCTGGACTTCGAAGAAGCCGCCGAGGGTGCTGATATTGGCCAGATAGACATTGCGGCCGTTCGGCGCGAAGAGTTCGGCATCCTGGCCGAAAATCAGCTGACCGTCGAAACTGCCGGTGACGTAGAGGTTGTTGAGGCCATCGAAGGCCATGCCGCTCATCTCGGCATCGCCGGTGCCGCCGGCCTTGGCGGGAATGCCGCCGTCTTCGTTGTATCGGTCACCGCCGGTTGCCCACTCGACCAGGCCGTTGCCGGCATCCACCTTGGCGACGAACAGGTCGCTATTGCCGGCCGACTCCAGCGTGCCGTCCTCACCCTCGAAGAAGGTCACGAAGTCGATGAAGTCGCCACCGATGAACAGATCGCTTCCGTCGA
>CAZSGS010000028.1:0-6530 GCA_964606365.1 uncultured Wenzhouxiangella sp.
TGGCGTTCGGCTACGACTGGCTGCACGACGTGCTGCCGGAGCCGCAGCGGCGGACGATCCGCGAGGCGATTGTCGAGAAGGGCCTGCGGGTCGGCCGGCGGGGGATCGACCAGGGCGCGGGCTGGTCGAAGACCGACACCAACTGGGCGCAGGTCTGCCTGGGCGGCCTGGCGATCGGGGCGCTGGCGGTGTGGGAGCATGAGCCGGAGCTGGCCGCCGGCCTGGTTTCCACCGCGCTGTTTTTTATGGCCCTGGCCTGGTTGGTGGGCCGCACGGCCGCGGGTGCTACCAGCGTGGGCGACCTGGTGCTGTTCCTGATGGTCTTCCAGCGCGCCCAGAGCACGGGGCAGGAGCTGGTACACCAGATCTCGCGGTTCTTCGAGGACCGGCTCTACATCGACCTGCTGTTCGAGTTTCTCGACATCCGCCCGACCATCGTCGCGCCGGCCGAGCCGGCCACCCTGCCCCAGCCGCTGCGCGAGGGCATTCGATTCGAGTCGGTGTCGTTCGCCTATCCCGGCACCGACACGACCGTGCTGCACGAGATCGACCTGCGGCTCGAACCGGGAAAGATCACCGCCCTGGTCGGCGCCAACGGCTCGGGCAAGACCACGCTGATCAAGCTGTTGTGCCGGCTCTATGACCCCGACGAAGGACGGATCACGCTTGAGGGTGTGGATGTCCGCGACCTCGACCCCCTGCAATACCGCTCGCTGCTGGGCGTGGTCTTCCAGGATTTCGCCCGCTACGCCCTGAGCGCGCGCGACAACATCCACTTCGGCGAAGTGCGACAGCCGGCCGACTCGGCGCGATTCGAGCAAGCCGCGCAGCGCGCCGGTGCGGCCGAGGTGCTGGCGGGCCTGCCGCTGGGCCTGGACACGCCGCTGTCGCGCATGTTCGACGACGGGCGGGAGCTGAGCATCGGGCAGTGGCAGCGCATCGCCCTGGCGCGGGCGCTGTTTTCCGAAAGCGCGGGTTTCATCGTGCTCGACGAGCCCTCGAGCGCGCTCGACCCGGCCGCCGAGGCGGCGCTGTTCGATCATCTGCGCGAGCGCATCGAGCAGCGCAGCGCGCTGATCATCAGCCACCGCCTCTCGACCCTGCGCCAGGCCGATACCGTCTGCGTGCTCGAAGGCGGCCGTATCGTCGAGCGCGGCAGCCACGCCGACTTGCTGTCGCAGGGCGGGCGCTACGCGCGGCTGTTCGAACAGCAGGGGCGCTTCTACCGGGAGGCGGCGGATGGCTGACGCGCCCGGGCGTTCCCTGCTCGGGCGCTGGCGGGCCCTGTCCGGCGCCGAACGGCGTGACGTGTTCCAGGCCGCCTGGCGCCTGCCGCTGGCACACGCGGCGATGCGCATCGGCGGCCTGGGGCGGGCGCAGCGTTGGCTGGGCGGGTCTGTGGGCGATGCGGCTTCGCCGTCGCACGATGACGCAGCGACCTGGCGTCGCCGTGCGCTGGCCCTGCGCCGGGTCGGCGCGCGCCTGCCCGGCGTGCATTGCCTGTCGCGCTCGCTGTGCCTGTGGATCTGGATGCGCCGCGCGGGGCTCGACGCCCGGCTGAGAATCGGCGTTCGCGGCGCGGATGAGGCGGGCCCCGAAGCCGGCATCGAATCGCATTCCTGGGTCGAGCTCGACGCCGAGCCCATCGACGATACGGCCGAATCCGTCTCGCGTTTTCGCGTCGTCGATTGGCCCTGATGCGAACTCGCAGCCGGAAACGCTTGATCCCCGTCACAAAAAACGCTAGCCTTTCGATGGCGCTTTAAATTTCCGGGGAAGGGGATATTTCGAAATGGGGGAAATGACATTCGCTTCGATCATGGCGCTGGTTTCATCGTCATTGATCATTCTCGTCTGCCGCAGCCTGGCACCCACGATCGGGCTGGTCGACCATCCCTGCAACCGTCGGCGCCACGCGCGCACGACGCCGGTTGTCGGCGGCCTCGGTATCGCCGCCGGCTTTCTGCTGTCGCTGCTTCTGCTCGAGCCGTTCAGTTTTCACGCCGATACGCTGCTCGCCGGCATCGGCCTGCTGGCCGTCGTCGGGGTCATCGACGATATTAACGATCTGCGCACGCTCTGGCGCCTGCTGGCGCAACTGGCGGCGGTGATGCTGGTGGTGCTCTACGGGGACCTGCAGGTGCAGTTCCTGGGTAACCTGTTCGGCTTCGGCGCGGTTGGGTTGTGGGTCTTCTCGGGCGTGTTCACCGTGCTGTGCGTGATGCTGATGATCAACGCCGTCAACATGCTCGACGGCGTCGACGGCCTGGCCGGCGGCGTGTCGCTGGTCACCCTGGCCGGCTTCGCCCTGTTGTTGTTCCTGGACGGCTCGTCGGCCTGGGTGCTGCCGTTCCTGCTGGGCCTGGCCGTGAGCGGCTTCCTGCCCTACAACATGCGCGGCCCGTGGCGCAAGAACGCGTCGGTGTTCATGGGCGACAGCGGCAGCACCATCCTGGGCTTCGCCCTGGCCTGGCTGGCGATCTACGCCACGCAGACCGAATCGGCCGGCGTCTACCCGGTCACGGTGGCCTGGATGCTCGTCCTGCCGGCGGCGGATGCCCTGAGCCTGTTCTTCCGCCGCTGCGTGCGCGGCCGCAGCCCCCTGTCGGCCGACCGCTGGCACCTGCACCACATCTTCATACGCGGCGGCTGGCCGGTGGCCACCACGGTCAACCGCCTGGTGCTGCTGCAGAGCCTGCTGGTGCTCGCCGGTATCGGCGGCTGGTGGCTGGCGCTGCCCGAGTGGTTGATGTTCTGGCCCCTGGCGGCCTTCTTCGTCGGCTACCAGGTCGCCATGTGGCGAGCCGACCGGGTGTTGCGGCTTCTGCGGCGGTATCAGCGGCGCAAGCGGGTGTTGGCCGAGCAGCGGCAGGCGAGTGAGGGCCAGTTGGGGGTTGGAGTGTCCTCGAAATAGGGTTTTTTGGTTCTTTGGATTTTTGGTGTTTTGGTGTTTTGGTGCGGCGGCGTTGGGGTTGGGGCTCGGCGCGAGTAGGTCGGGGCCGCGTCCCCGACGGACGACATTTCAGACCAGATCACGCGTGAGCTAAGCGTGTCCAGACCCTCGACCTCGACCGTCGCGGATGCGACCGCGACCTACGCGGGTTTCGATACACGCCCAACCGCGCCGCACCAAAACACCAAAAAACCAAAACCGCGGCTTTTCAGCTTCGGCCCAGCAACCGCGCAAACAACCCGCGGCTTTTTCGCTGGCGGGGTAGCAGTTCGTGGAGCTGCTCGGGGTCGATTTCGCGGCCCATCGCCAGGTTGCGCGGAAACTCCTCGGTCATCAGCCGCGCGGCCTCCGGGCCGATCCAGTCGGCGACGCATTCGCGCCCCGGGGTCATTTCGGGTATGCGGCGCTGGTCGCGGTGCGCGTCGGATGCCAGGAAATGGATCAGCCCGCGCGTGACCATCTCGCGCGAGGCGCGCAGGGCGCGGTCGCCGAACTTGCCGGTGCACGAGCGCCCCGTGACCTGCGCCAGGCAGCCCATGTCGATCCAGTCGGCCAGGCGGTCGGGGTTGCGGGCCAGCTCGGAGTTGCGCTCGGGGTGGACGATGACGGGCACCAGGTTCAGCGCCAGGATGTTTTCGAGGATGGTGGTCGCCCCCATCGGAATGGTATGCACCGGCAGCTCCACCAGTACCGCGCGGCCGCGGTCGGCGACGGTCATGGCCGTTCCCGCCTGCAGTTCCCGCGCCAGTTCGGGCACCAGGTGGCACTCGGCCCCGGGCAGCACCTCCAGCTCGATGCCGTTCTCGTGCAGGGCATCGCGAAACGCCGCGGTGCGCGCGCGTACGTTCTCGGCCGGGTTCTCATAGACCCCGTTGAGGTGATGCGGCGTCATCAGCGACAGGGAAATGCCGTCGGCGACGGCCATCCGGGCCATCTCCAGCGCCATGTCCATGCTGCGCGCCCCGTCGTCGATGCCGGGCAGCAGATGCCCGTGAATATCGACCATGCCCCAGGGAAATCGTGCGGGTGCGTTCATGTGGGGCTCACTCTACGACAGGCCTCCTGCCGCGGCAAGCAAACCGCCCGACCGAACCCGGGGCGAGGCGCCGCGAAAGCCCTGTTGCAAGCGCGGATTCGTTTGACATGCAATGTCGAGCCGATTACTCTGACGTTGCATTGTCCTCGATTCAAGAGGGGAGCGGTAGTTCAGGCTTTGCATCAGGAACCTTGATCATGATCACATTTGCCCGATTGTTTTCCACGGCTGGCGTCGCCTTCGTCGCAGGCTCGTTCATGGCTGCCAGCGCGATGGCGCAGGCGCCCAGCGGTACGCTCGACGTCCGCGGCTCCGCCCGGATCACCCAGGGGGGTAGCGGCAACACCATCACCGTGCGCGACAGCAACTACTCCTGGTTCTCCGGCGACCAGATCGCCGTGCGCGACGGCTACGGCATTCTCTATCTCAACGAGGGCAACAGCTTCGGCCTTCTCGCGGGCACCGATGCCACGCTGTCGATCGACAACGGCACGATCAGCGGCACCCTGGCCTCCGGCGACCTGATCTATGCGCTCGAGGGCGAAGATCGCGAGCTGCTGATCGATTCCGGCGATTTCCGGTTCGAGGCACGCCCGGCGGAAGGTCTCGCCCCCTGCCTCGGCCTGACGGCCGCCGGCCTGATCCAGTCCGTGGATTCCGCGCGCAACCGTGTGACGGTGCAGTCGGGCGAACTCGACGGTTTCAACCAGCCGCGCACGGTCCAACGCCTGGTCGAGCCGGGCGAGCAGTACGAATTCACGGCCCAGGCCGCGCGCCAGGTCGAGCTCGAGCTGCCGCCGGAAGTCGAGGAACAGCTCGACACCGATCGCAGCGCCCTGCCCTGCATGGTCTGGTGGACGCGCCAGGAAATGGCCGGGGCCGCCATCGCCGGCCTGAGCTCCGGCAGCGGCGTCGCGCTGGCACTCGGCGGCATCGTCACCGGCAATATCGGCTTCGAAGTCATTTCCGACGACGATGATGAAGACGAGGATCCCGACCCCGTCAGCCCGTGAACCGCGGGCTGATCCGGGTGGCTGACGCACGGCACCCGAATACCGGCGTACTCGGGCTGCAATCTTCGGGGGGTCGTTGATGTTGGGGGCCCCTGCGCCACACACAGGTTGGATGGACGCAACGGGAAAGATGCATAAGCTTCTCTATTCGCTGGCCGCGGCCAGCATCATTTTGCTGGGCGGCTGCGCAACGGGCGGCGGACAGAGTGATTCCGGCGAATCCCTGGAGAATTTCCAGCAGCAAGTCGCGTCCCGGGAACGGGTCAGCGATATCAACGATGAACTGATGATGAAGGCCGTCGAAGGCTCGGCGGATCGCGTCTACCGTATCGGTCCCGAAGACCAGATCCAGATCGACATCTTCGGCGTCGAGGATCTCTCCCGCGAATACCGCGTCAACGGGGCAGGCAAGATTCTGATGCCGCTGGTCGGCGAGGTCGCCGTATCCGGACTCACCCTCAGCGAAGTTGAAAGCGCCATTGCCGATGCCTACAGCGAAGAGTACCTTCGCAACCCCAGGGTCTCGGCCGAAGTGACCGAGTATCGAAGTCAGCAGTTCACGGTAATAGGTGCGGTGTCGAACCCGAAGGTCTATTCGGTCAGCCGCCAGACCACGCTGATCGAGGCACTGGCCATGGCCGGCGGTATCAGCGGCGAGGCCGGTAGCAGCATCTACTTGACGGATCGCGTTCGCGATTCCGAAACAGGGACCCTGGGAACGCGGACCCTGATCATCGACGTCGAAGAGTTGATGCGCGACACCGACGAGTACAACCTGGTACTCGGCGAGGGTGCGATGATCAATGTCCCGCGCGGGGGCTACGTCTATGTCGAGGGTGCGGTGGAAAAACCCGGCGCCTACCGACAGCGAGCGGATTCGAGCGTACTCAAGATACTCTCCGAGGCTGGCGGCCTCGCATTCGAAGCGGACAAGTCCGATATTCAGGTGCTCAGGAGAAACGACACCGGCGCCTGGGAAAGCACCGAGCTGGCCTACAACGATATTCGAAACAACCCGGATCAGGACCTTTCCCTCAAGAACGGCGATATCGTAATCGTGGATTCGGGCGCGTTTCGCTCCGGGTTGTCCACGTTCGTGAAGATCTTTCGACCGTTCGCGCTACTGGGCTTCAGGCCGCTTTGATTTGATCGGCGCGGTCAAGATCGAGCGCCGTGGGCCGCGTGAGTTGTCGAATACACGATCTACAAGGCCGGCGTGGCTGGTTCGATCGACCAACCCCCGCGGCTTGCGAGAGCCCCGGACTGAACAGACGCGGATCGGTGGCGATGGCCTTTTTGAACATGGCCTCTGCCCCCTGCGGATTGAACGACGCCAGGAACCGGCCGTAATGAATGTAGACCCGCGCCTTCTCCTGCGGCGAACCGACCTGCTCCAGCAACTGGGTGAACAGCTCGTCGGCCCGGCTGGACTGGTTCATCCGCAGGTAGAAATTCGCCAGCACCGGCGCGAAGTCGATCTTGTTCGCCGCCTTCTGATAGACCTGTCGCAGCATCTCGCCGGCCTTGT
>CAZSGS010000028.1:6540-13818 GCA_964606365.1 uncultured Wenzhouxiangella sp.
CGGATCGGTAGCGAAGTCTCGACGGAAATGACAAGGAACGTCCGCTACGCGGATTGATACGGACATGGCATGAGCGACAACAAGGACAACGAACAGCCGTACCACCTCCAGCCCGTCGGCCAGTCGGGCCAGCAAATGGCGGTATACGATCCGTCCGTACAGGGCCGTTTCGAGGACGACGAGACGATCGACCTGCGCGAGTACTGGCGCGTCCTCGTAAAGCGCAAGTGGACCGTGATCGGCGTGGTCGTGATCGTGGTGACGGCCGCGCTGCTGTCTTCGCTGCTGATGGTTCCCGAGTATCGTTCGTCGGCGCGTATCGAGATCAATCCCGAAAGCTCCCGGATTCTCAACTACCAGGATTTTGCCCCCGAGCAGCAGGGGTGGAACGCAACCGACATCTTCTACAGCACGCAGTTCCAGATTCTCAAAAGCGGCGCGCTGGCCGAACAGGTGATTCGCGAAGAAGGCCTGCAGGACCAGCCGGAGCTACTCGGCGAGGTTCGACAGCGCAGCCTGATGGGCGAGATCCGTTCGCTGTTCCGGACGGTGACCAGCGCCATCGTGCCGAGCGGAAATGCACCCGCCGAGGGCGTCGAAACCAGCGCGCCGACGGCCGAAGAGGAGAGAGAAGCGAAGATCCGGCGGGCGGCCAACAGCCTGCGATCGCGTATCTCGGTGGATCGCGTAGAAGAGTCCCGCCTGGTCGACGTCAGCGTTCGCGCGTTCGATCCGCAGCTCGCCGAGCGCCTGGCGAACGCGACCGTCGAGAATTATCGCGAGATGAGCCTGCAGCGCCGCTATGATTCCGGCAACGAAGCGCGCGACTTCCTGGAGGAGCAGCTCGCGGAAATGCGCATTCAGCTCGAGCGCGCCGACGAAGCCTTGATGGATTTCGCCCGCGAGAATGAAGTCGCCGACCTCGATGATCGGCTGGACCGGGCGCGCTCGGCGATCGACCGTTTCAGCGATCGGCGCAACGAGATCGACGAGGAACTCGTCGAGCTCGAGAGCTGGAAGTCGCTGATCGAACAGGGTCGCTCGGAACACCTCGACCCGATCGTCGACAGCGAATCGGTCAACCAGCTCGAAGACCGACTGATCGAGGCGCGGAGTGAGTACGCCGAGCTGAGCCAGCGATTCCAGGACTCCTATCCACAGGTGGAACAGGTCCTGTCGCGCATCGAGCGCCTCGAATCGGAGATCGCCGCGGAGAAAGAGCAGGTGGTCGACAACATCCTCGGGCGCTACGAGAACCTTCAGGCACAGGCCAACGCACTCGACGATGCCATCCACGAACGCGAGAGCCGAATGCTCGCGCTCAACGAGCAGGCCGTGCAGTACAACATCCTGCAGCGCGAATTCGAGACCAACCGCGAGCTCTACGACGGCCTGCTCCAGCGCATGAAGGAAATCGGCGTGGCGGCCGGCATCCAGGAAAACAACATCACCCTGATCGAGGACGCGGTCGCCGCCGGCTCGCCCTTCAAGCCCAACATCCCGCGCAACCTCATGCTGGCCCTGGCACTCGGCCTGATGGGCGGCATCGGCCTGGCCCTGCTGCTGGAGTTCCTCGACAGCTCGATTCGCCGCGTCGAGGATATCGAGCGCCTGGTCGACCGGCCGGTGCTGGGCATGGTGCCGCTGGTCAAGCTGCGCCAGAAAGACGCCGACACCGACAAGAAGACGCGCGACAACGAGCGCGTCGTCAGCCACTACAGCGCGGTGCACCCCAACTCGGCCGTCTCCGAAGCCTTCCGCTCGTTGCGCACCAGCCTGATGTTCTCCACGCCCGAAGGCCTGCCGCGCACCATCATGCTGACCAGCTCGGGCATGGGCGAAGGCAAGACCACCACCGCGACCAACCTGGCCACGGTGCTGGCCCAGAACGGCTCGCGCGTGCTGCTGATCGACGCCGACCTGCGCAAGCCGCGCATCCACCGCGACTTCAACCTGTTCCGCTCGCCGGGGCTGACCAACCGCATCGCGCTCAACGAGAACGACGGGCGCGACAACTCGGCCATCCACGCCACCCACGTGCCGGACATGTTCATCATGCCCTCGGGCAGCGCCACGCCCAGCCCGGCGGAAATGCTAAGCTCCGAGCGCCTGGCCAAGGTGCTAGACAGCTGCCGCCGGGCCTTCGACTACATCGTCATGGATGCCCCGCCCACCCTGGGACTGGCCGATTCGATGATCCTGGCGCGCCAGGTCGACGGCGTCGTGGTCGTCGCTCGCGCGGCGAGCACCGGCAAGGAGAATTTCCGGGTGGCGATGAAGCGCCTGGCCCAGGTCAAGGCGCCGGTGCTGGGCGTGGTGCTCAACGGCGTGGACCTCGACAGTCCGGAGTACGCGTACTACTCCTCGTACTACTACAACTACGAGGCCGACGACGAAGAGCCGGCCGAGGACGCTCCCAAGCTGGGCAGTTCTTCGGCGTCCTAGGGTCCGCCCATGCCGGCGCCCCGCCCCGCCCGACGATCCGCAGTCGCCGCGCTCCGACGCCCGGGGCTGGTGCTGCTGTTGCCGGCTGTAGTGGCCACCTGGATCGCGGCCTCGGAGTTCACCCACCTGCGCTCGCTCGACCGGCAGGCGCCGGCCGATAGCCTGCTTTCCCTGCAGCAGACGCAGCCCTGGGGCGGGCTCGCCGCCCGCGAGGGCGCGCGCCTGCTCGAGACCCGCTGGCGACTCGACCGCCAGGCCGCCGCGGCGGCGCTCGAGTGGCAGCTGCAGCGCTATCCACTCGACCCCTGGCGCTGGCTGTTGCGCGCGCGCATGGCTTTCTCCGACGGCGCGGGCGAATCACGGCTGGCCGATATATTGGCCACCGCCATCTCGGTTCAGCCGCGCAATCGCAGTGTGCGCTGGCAGGCGGCCAACCTGGCGCAGAGCACCGGCCGCGCCGGGCTGGTGTTTCGCCAGCTGCGCCTGCTGCTGGAAGTCGATCCCCGCGCGACGGGCCAGGCGCTGTTCATCGGCTCGCGCTGGAGCCCGGACCCCGCCCGGCTGCTCGAAAACGTGCTGCCGGAAGGCGAGACGTACCTGGAATACGCCATGGACCACGCCCGGCGCACCGGCGACATGGAACTGGCCGAGACCGTCTGGAACCGCCTGAAGGCTCGGCGCGCCTCGGGTGACGCGCCCGTCCGGATCGGCGCCGACGAGCCGGTATTCGCCGACTTCACTTACCTGACCCTGCGCCAGGATCCGGCGCGCGCGATGCAGGCCTGGGCAACGGTCGACCCCGACTACAGCGCCGGACAGCTGCCGGCCGGCAACTTCGACCACCCGCTCGACGTCCTGCCGGCCTTCGGCTGGTCCCTGCGCATGCCGAAAGGCGCAAGCCTGGAAAAACACCCGCTACCCAACCAAAACACCAAAAAACCAAAAAACCAACCCACGCGCGAAGCGCAAGCTTTGCGCATCAGCTTTTCGGGCGAACACAACCTGCGCCTGAACACCCCGATGGTGCGCTTCCCCGTCCCCCGGCCCGGACGGTACCGGCTTCGCGGCTGGTGGCGCGCCGAAGACCTGACGACGCGCGCCCTGCCCTATCTGTGGCTCGATACGCACAGCGAGGATCACCGAACGCGCGAACGCGTCGACGTACCCGCCCCGGCGTTCGGCTGGACATCGTTCGAGATCGACTTCGCCACGCACAAACCGAACCAGATCGTGGTATTCCGGCTGCGCCGCGACGCCACCGACGCCTTCGATCGCTACATCGAGGGGCGGGTCGTACTGGCGGGACTCGACACCGTTCCTTTGCTACCCTCGACGAGCGCACCGTCGGCTTCGTCTGCCTGGAGCCGCGTCCGCGACCACCTCGATGCCGCCGGCGGTTGCGGCTCCGGCTCCGGCACAGGCGACAGCGAGGAAGCCCCCGATTGTCGAGAGACGCCCGAACCATGAACGACAAGCGCCCGGGCATGCAGCAGCTGGTCGACCGCCTGCTCGATGGCAGCGAGCAACGGCTGAGCGCCGCCGAACTCGACGCCGTCCTGTCGTGGCTTACCGGCAGCGACCGGCACGACGGTGACGTGCTGGCCGAGATTCTCGGCCACGCCCTGGATCATCCCCGGCGGCGCATCGCCGTCTACGATCAGCTCGATTTCCAGCTGTTCGAGGCCGACCGGCTGATCCTCGCCGGCGCGCACCTGGAGGCGGACATCGGCGACGAGGTACGGCGCGCGCGCTATCGACGCCTGATGAAGGCCTACCACCCGGACAGCTACCCGGAACACGCCGACTGGCTGACGCCGCGATCCCAGGCCATCCATCAGTCCTACGCCCGCTTTCGCAAGGGCAAGCCGCCCGAGGCCGGCGGCGCGACGCCGCCGAATGACCGCCGAGCCAGGCGCCCGGCGCAGCGGCACTGGCCGGCCGCGCGGCGCTCGGCCCGGCTGACGCCCCACTCCGGACCCGGGCCGCTGCTGCGCCTGCGAACCTGGCTGCTGGGCATCGACAACCTGCAGCAGCGCATCCTGATCGGCCTGGCCGTGGTCTGCCTGGTGCCGGTGCTCTACGCCTACCTGGCCTACAAGCCCTATCGCGCCATCCAGTCTCCGGAAAGTGCCGTCGAGACCCCGTCGGTGGTTGAGCGAAGGCAGACGCCGATCACCGAAGCGTCCGAAGGCGACCGGGCCGAACGCGTCACGGTCGAAAGCCGGGACGACCGGCGGCTGGCCCGTTCGATACCGGAGGCGGTCGCCCCGATCCGGCCGAGCTGGGAGCGGTCGAAGGCCGGGGAGACGGCGCGGCGTGCGGAACCGATCGTACGGAACGAGCGGCAAGACGTGCCCGAGGACGAAGCGACCGAAGCGACCGAAGCGGTCGAGCCGGCCCCGGAAGCCAGTCTGCTCGAGCTGGCTGCCTGGGCCGAGACGCTGAGCGACACCGCGAGCGCCACGCTCGAGCGGGCCTCCAACCCGCTCGCCGCCGCTGAAAGCGAACCGCCGCCGGCCGCCGGCGCTGATCGACCGCGCGCGCGACAAGCCGCGCAGCAAGCCGAGTCACAAGCGCGGTCAAAGCCGCCCAGCGACCTGACCGAATCCACCGAATCCACCGAACCGGCCGAACCGGCGGACGCCATGGACCGGCAGCCGCGACAGCCGGCGACGGAACGCGAGATCCCCGACCGGGGCGAGCGCGATGCGCGCGATGGTTCGGAACGAGCCGATGCCGGCAGCTCGGCGGCCCGGCAGCCCGAACGGGCCGCCGAAAAAGCACCGCCACGGACCGCCCGGACCGCGCCGCCCGACAGCGACCCGGACCCCGAGAGCGCGCCCGAACGCGCCGAGGAGCCGGCGTCACCGGAGACCGAGCCCGCCAATGCGACGCGAGCGAGCGAGCGGACCCCGGACCGTGCGCGCCCGGCGGAGGAAAGCGACGCGCTCGACGAACAAACGCGCCGACACATCGAGGAGCTGCTGGCCGGCTACCGCACCAGCTTCGAGAACGGCTGGCTGGACAATTTCCTCGACTGCTTCACCGCCGAGCCGCGCGAGAACAAGCACAGCGGAAGGGGCTGGTTCCGGAGCAACTACGGCTGGCTGTTCGACAACTCCGAGCGCCGGCAACTGGCGCTGGAGATCATGGACATCAGCCGGACCGACAGCCACTGGACCGCAATCGCGCAGTTCGACCTGCACATCGACTACGACGACCGCCCCGACGTGCACTCCTCGCGCAAGGTTCGCTACAGGATCGAAACGAATGAACACGACCAGTTCCGCATTGCGGCCATCGAGTACTGATTCCTCGCCCCGGCGCGGTCGTGTGCAGAAGCCGCTGACCCTGCCGCAGCGCCTGTCGGCCGGCATCGTGGCCGCCGCGGTCGTCATCCTGCCGCTGATGATGGGCAACCGCACGCCCGAGACCCTGACCGCCTCGCTGCTGGTGCTGGTGCTGCTCGGGTACCTGGCGCTGATGCTGCCCCTGCTCGCCGGCGACCTGAAGCTGCCGTCCGCCCCCTGGCTGTGGTTCGGCGGCATCCTGACTTTCCTGGTGGTCGTGCAGGTCTGGCCGTCGGCCTTCCTGGCCGGCCTGCTCGGTCCCTATCCGCAGGAGTTCTGGACGCAGTCGCCGATCGAGCCGAGGCACTGGTCGCCCGACCCCGGCGCGACCCTGCGCGGCTGGGCGGCGTTCTCCGCCCTGTTCGCCGTGGCCTGGCTTGGGCGCAGCCTGCCCGGGCAGCTGCGCGGCTGGGTGCTGCTGGCCATCGTCGCCTCCGCGCTGTTCCAGGCGCTCTACGGGGTGCTCTCGCACGCCGGCGGAGCCGACACCATCTTCGGCATCTGGGAACGCAACGGCACCGACTGGGTGCACGGCAGCTACTCCAACCGCAACCTGTTCGCCGCCTACCTGGCGCTGACCTGGCCGCTGGCGGTGGGCATCTGGTACGTGCGCGGCATACCCGGACTGGGCCGGCTGCCGGTCGAACTGCGCGTGACCGGATCGGTGCTGTGCGGCGCCATCCTGGGTGCGGCCATGCTCGGCAGCGGCTCGCGCCTGGGCGCGGCCGCGGGTGTCTTCGGCGTATTGCTGGCGCTGATGCTGTGGGGCCGCCACCGCCGCCTGATCCACGGCGCCTCGGCCTGGCCGGCCTACATCGCCGCCCTCGCCGCGCTGGTGGCCGCCACCTGGTACGGGCTCACGCCGCTGGCCGAGCGGCTGCTGGCCACAACCGGCGAGGAATCCCGGCTGGAAGTCTTCCGCGTCATGCTCATGGATTTCCCGATCGCGTGGTGGATACACGGCGTCGGGCTGGGCGGCTTCGAGGCGGTCTTCAAGCAGTACCAGCCCGGCGACATCGGCGGCTGGTACGACTACGCCCACAACGACCTGCTGCAATGGGGCGTGGAAATGGGCCTGGCCGGCCTGCTCCTGCTCGGCGCCGTCGCCTGGCGACTGCTACGGCGCTTTCGCATGAACACCGAACGCATCGCGCTCTATGCCGGCCTGGCCGCGCTGTGCCTCGTCGCGCTGGGGGATTTCAGCTGGCATATCCCCGGGACGCAGGTGGTTCTGGCGTTTTACCTGGGTTCGTTGCTTCGATAGTTCGTTCCGGCACCCACGCGGTGCGGGGCGGCGTTGCCGCGACAGCTCGACAAGGCCCGAACCGATGTAGATCGGGGTCGCATCCCCGACGGACAACGTATCGGACCGGATCAAGCGTCAGGCGTAGGTCGGCGTCGCATCCCCGACGGACAACGTATCGGACCGGATCACACGTCAGCGGGCGTAGGTCGGGGTCGCATCCCCGACGGACGACGTACC
>CAZSGS010000029.1:0-13755 GCA_964606365.1 uncultured Wenzhouxiangella sp.
ATAGCCGGGTATTGTCGCGGATGACCGCTGGCTTTGCAAGTTCACCGACCGAAGGGCGGCCTGGCGGCTGCGGTGGGTGGCGCAAAGCCGGGAACTCGCAGCATGATCGCGCGGTCTATTGTAATGCGATAGTTCGTCCCTAGAAACGGGAGGTTCCCATGAAGAAGTTCGCAATGCTGTTCGCAAGCCTGCTGGCCCTGGCCCTGATCGGTTGCGCCAGCGCCCCTGAGCCGCGCTCGCCCACGGTAGTCGACTCGGCCTATGTCGGCGCCGTCGAGAGCCAGGCGCGCCGTGCCGGCGTGGACGTGCAATGGATCAACCCGCCGAGACGCGCGCGCAAGCAGGTCGAAGAAGAAGGCTAAAGTTCAAGCGGGTCGACGTCGACGTGCCAGCGCACGCGGCGCGCTTCGGGCAATTCCTGTAGTGTTCCGAGCCGGGAAGCGAGGTGGTTGGCGAGGCTGGCGCGATGGTCGGCCTGCAGCCAGAGCTGAAAGCGCCAGTAGCCGCCGCGCCGCGTCAGGATGGCCGGCAGGGGGCCGATGATCTCGATGCCGGGGCGCGCCAGCACGCGGGCCGCCCGCGCCAGGAAGGCGCGCGCCGGCGCGGCGTCGTGGGCCTCGGCGCGCAGCATCGCCAGCGCGCAGGCCGGAGGCAGCCTGGCCTGCACGCGCTCTTCGAGCAGCGGCCCGGCGTAGGCCAGGTAATCGCCCCGCCCCAGGGCATCCAGCAAGGGATGCTCGGGGTGGCGGGTGAGCAGCATGAACTCCCCATCCCGATCGCCGCGTCCGGCGCGCCCCGCGACCTGGGCGACCGTCTGCCCCAGGCGTTCGGGTGCGCGGAAGTCCGCGCTGAACAGGGACTGGTCGACGTCGAGCACGGCCGCCAGGCTCACGCCCGGCAGATGATGGCCCTTGGCCAGCATCTGGGTACCGACCAGCACGCAGGGCGCGCCGCCGCGCACCTTCTCCAGCAGATCGTGGAACTCGTGCTTGCCGGTCATGGCATCGCGGTCGACGCGATGGACGGGCACTTCGGGAAAGAGCTGGGCCACCTGCGATTCAAGGCGTTCGGTGCCGGCGCCGAGGGCGAGCAGTTCGGGTGAACCGCACTCCGGGCAGCGCCGCGGTTCGGGGTGCTGGCTACCGCAGTGGTGGCACTGCAGGCTGCCGCGGCCCTGATGATAGGTCAGGTGCGCGCTGCAGCGCTCGCAGTCGGCCTGCCAGCCGCACTCGGTACACATCAGCACCGGCGCGTAGCCGCGGCGGTTGCGGTAAATCAGTACCTGCCCGCCCTCGCCGAGGTGGCGACGCATGGCCTCGACCAGTTCCGGCACGAGGCTGGCGCGCGATCCGCGCTGGTCGATGATGCGCCAGCGCGGCTGTCGGGCGGTCCCGGCACGGCGCGACAGCTCGAGCATGCGGTAGCGGCCCTGGTCGACGTTGTGCAGGCTCTCGAGCGAAGGCGTGGCCGTGCCCAGCACGACCGGCACGCCGGCAAAGCGGGCGCGCAGCACGGCCACGTCGCGGCCATGGTAGCGCGCGCCCTCGCCCTGCTTGAACGAGGCGTCGTGCTCTTCGTCGACCACCACCAGGCCCGGCCGGGCCATGGGCAGGAACACCGCCGAGCGCGTCCCCACCAGCACGCGCGCCGCACCCGAGCGCGCCGCTTGCCAGCAGGCCAGCCGCTCGCCCGCGCTCAAACCCGAATGATAGAGATGGGCCGACTCACCCAGCCTGGACTCGATACGCCTGACGAGCTGCGGCGTCAGACCGATCTCCGGGGCCAGGATCAACACCTGCCGGCCCTGCTGCACGATGCGCCGCGCTGCCTGGAGATAGACCTCGGTCTTGCCGGAGCCGGTCACGCCGGCCAACAGGAAGGCGCTGAATCGCCGGCGGTGGTGCAGGATGGCGGCCACGGCCGTGCGCTGCTGGTCGTTGAGATCGGGCCCGGCGCTGGCGGCCGGCGGCGGGGGGCGATCGAGCGCCTTCAGCAGACCGGCTTCGCTCATGCGGCGAAGCACGTCCACCGCCGCGCCGCTTTGGTGCATGAGCGCCCCGCGCGCCAGCGCGCCCCGGCCGAGACAGGCCTGCACCTCGGCCTGCCGCGGGGCGCGCGCCAGGTCGGCCTTGCGCCCCGCTGCGGTCAATTCGTAGGCTGCCGGGGGCGGCGGCCGAAAGGCCTTGCTGCGGCGAAGCGCGCCGGGCAGCAGCAGGTTCACCGCCTCGCCGGGAGCAAAGGCCCAGTAGCGGGCGCACCAGTCGATCAGATCGAGCATGTCCGCCCCGACCAGGGCCTCGTCGAGTACGCGCTCGATGGGGCGTAGCGCGCCGGCCGAGACCTGATCGGGCCGGCCGTGATCGAAAACCAGGCCGACCAGGCGGCGGCTGCCGAAGGGCACCAGCACGCGGGAGCCCTTCGGCGGCGGGGCTTGCCCCGGAGCGGGGAGGTAGTCGAACAGGCGCGGCAGCGGGACCGGCACCGCCACGCGCGCCACCCGGGTCGGCGGCGCGCTCATTTCAGGTCAATCCAGTGCAAACGCCGGGACAGCGCGGGGCCACCCGGCAGCCTAATCAGTCTGGCGATGCGCCAGCAGGCGCTCCTGATCGAGGTCGATGAGATCGCTGAGAATCCGCGCGGTCTCTTCCAGGTACAGGTCCTCGTCGTCCTCGTCGGCCTCTTCTTCCTTGCCTTCTTCGCCTTCGCCTTCGGCGTCTGCGTCGGCATCAGCGCCCTCTTCCCGGGCCTGTTCCTCGGTCATGGCCATATCGCTGTCGGTGCCGAAACGGTCGGCGCGCCGCTCCTCGGCTTCCTCCATTTCCTCGCGGCGCTCGGACTCGCGCAGGGAGATCGTCTCGCGCTCGCTGTCGTCCTCCCACTCGTCCAGGTCCTCGAGCAGACCGGCCAGTTCCTCGTCGGACTCCAGCCGCATTTCGTGGCGATGGCGGGCCAGGTCGATCAAGGGCTCGAGATCGGCGACGGGCTCGTAGTCCGCCGGATCGATTTCGGCCCAGGGCATGGCGAAATCAAGCGCGCTCTCGCCGTAGTCCTCGGGATCGCCCGGGGTGGGCAGGCGAATGTCGGGCACCACGCCCTTGCTCTGGGTCGAGCCGCCGGCAATGCGGTAGAACTGCGCCATGGTCAGCTTGAGCTGGCCCAGCTTCGTATCCTCGCCGCGGGCCATGTTGTCGAGGTTGATCAGGTTCTGCACCGTGCCCTTGCCGAAGGTGGGCTCGCCGATGATCACGCCGCGACCGTAGTCCTGGATGGCGGCGGCGAAAATCTCGGAGGCCGAGGCGCTGCGCCGGTCCACCAGCACGCCCAGCGGCCCTTCCCAGGCCATGCCGGGTTCGTTGTCGGACTTCATTTCGACCTTGCCGCGCGAATCGCGCACCTGAACGATCGGCCCGCTGTCGATGAACAGACCCGTCATGGTCGTGGCTTCCACCAGGGCCCCGCCGCCGTTGCCACGCAGATCCATGACGATGCCGTCGACGCCTTCGGACTTGAGCTCGTTGATCAGCTTGCGCACGTCGCGCGAGCTGGAGCGGTAGTTGGGCTCGTTGCGCGAGCGGCCCTCGAAGTCCACGTAGAAGACCGGCACGCGGATGACGCCGATGCGGCGGGCGTCGTCGTCGCCCTCGGGCACCTCGATGATTTCGCTGCTGGCCGCCTGCTCCTCGAGTTTGACCTCGTTGCGAACGATGCGGATGACCTTCGGCGGGCCGCTCATACCGGTGTCTTTCGGCAGCACTTCCAGGCGCACGACCGTGTCGCGCTCGCCGCGGATCTTCTCGACGACATCGTCGAGCCGCCAGCCGACGACGTCGACGATCTCGCCGTCATCGCCCTGCCCGACACCAACGATGCGATCACCCGCTTCCAGGCGACCGTCGAGATCGGCCGGGCCACCGGGCACGACTTCCATCACCGTCGTGTACTCGGTTTCGCGCTGCAGCATCGCGCCGATGCCTTCCAGGGACAGGCGCATGGAAATCTCGAAATTCTCCGAGGTGCGCGGCGACATGTACGACGAGTGCGGCTCGATCGAGCGCGTGAAGGCGTTCATGAAGAACGAGAACACATCTTCGCTGTTGAACTCCTCGATACGCTGCTGGAGGGTTTCGTAGCGCTCCGTGAGGGTCTCGACGATCTCGTCGTCGTCCTGGTCGGCCAGCTTCAGCCGCAGCCAGTCGTTCTTGACGCGCTTGCGCCAGAGCTCGTCGAGCTCCCCGGCACTCTCCGCCCAGGGCGAGTCAGCGCGGTCGAAGCGGTAGTCTTCGTCAACCTCGAAGTCGAAACCGCGCTCGACCAGGCTCAGCGCATGCTCGATACGCTCACCCGAGCGCTCGACGTAGCGGTTGAAGATCTCGTAGGCCGGTTCGAGATCCGCGGTGCGCACGGTATCGGCCATGTGGGGCCGATAGTCCGAGAGTGCCTCGATATCGGCGGCCGTGAAGTACATGCGGTTGGGATCGAGCGCCGAGAGATACTGGTCGAACACCCGCTTGGAAAAGTCCTCGTCGAGCTCCGGACTGCGGTAGTGGTAACTCGTCATGAAGCGCGAGGCAAGGCGACTGGCAAAGCGGTGCTTGGTCTCGGGGCTCAGCGAATCGGTGCTCTCGGCGGCGGCACTGGCCTGCCCGGAAGGCTCCGGCACTAACAGGGCGGGAACCACCAGCACGGCCAGCAGGGAGACGAGAAAGAGTCGGATGGTATTGATATTCATGTCAGCTATGACCGGATCAAGCCGTGGAAGTTTGCCGCGCGTCGATCACGGGCGCGTCACCTGTCTCGGCATGGTAACCCATCAGTTTGCAGAACGCCGTCAGCAGCCGGCCGGCCATGTCGTCCCACTCGGCCGCGCCGACCTGGTCGACGACCTGGGTCATGGCCAATCCGCTGAAGCCACAGGGATTGATCAGTGAAAACGGCGTCAAATCCATGTCGATATTGAAGGCGAGACCGTGATAGGTCCGTCCGCGGCGCACCTTCAGGCCGATCGAGGCGATCTTGGCGGCCCCGACGAACACCCCGGGCGCGCCGTCCTGACGGTCACCTTCGACACCCAGCCCGGCCAGCACGTCGATCACCGCCTGCTCGAGCCGATCGACCAGGCAGCGAACGCCCACGCCCCGGCGCTCGAGGTCGAGCAGCGGATAAGCGACCACCTGCCCGGGCCCGTGATAGGTCACCTGGCCGCCGCGGTCGGTCTGGACGATCGGAATGCCGCCGGGGTTGAGCACGTGCTCGGCCTTGCCGGCCAGCCCCTGGGTAAACACCGGATCGTGCTCGACCAGCCAGATCTCGTCGCCGGTGGCTTCATCGCGCGAATCGGTAAAGTCCTTCATCGCGGCCCAAACCGGTTCGTATGAGCGCCGACCGAGCTGTCGCACGGTCAGCGGTTGGCTGGTTGGCTGGTTGGCTGGTTGGCTTTCGCAGCGCGATGCCGCCTGGTCGGCTTCCGCCGATCGATTGCTCCGCCGGGAACCCTCGACATTATTGGGCGTTGTAGTTGTCATGACATCACCTCGAAGCCTTCAACCAGCCAACCCACGTTAGAGCGTCATCTTCACCACGTCCAGCGCGCGGATCTCCGTGTAGATGATTTCCAGGTGCCGGCGCGACTGCGCTTCGACCGTTATCGTGATGCTCTCGTAGCGGCCGTGGCGGCTGGCCCGGATGGACACATCGCTTTCGTCGGGCAGTTCGGCGTGTCGGCTGATCACGCCGAGGACCTCGCGCAGCGAATCCTCGCCGGCGACGACCATGGCCTTGACCGGCCAGTCGCAGGGAAATTCCAGGACGCCGTCCTTCTCGGTCTCCATCAGTCTCCTCCGAACAGGCCGCCGACCCACAGACGGAAGCCGTCGATGCTGCGCCCGAAAAAACCCGCCTGCTCGATCGAGTCGAGCGCCACCAGCGCTCGATCGACCAGATCGTCGTCGTCGAGGGCAATGACCAGGCGGCCCACCCGCTCACCCGACTCGATCGGCGCGGTCAGCGTGCCGTTGACCTCGAGCCTCGCCTCGAGCGCGTCGTAGCGGCCGCGCGGAATGGTCACGAACAGGTCGCGGTCGACGCCCAGGGACACCTCGTCGGCGGCGCCCTTCCAGACCGGCTCGACACTGATCTCGTCACCGGATTCGTAGAGCTGGTAGGTCTCGAAGAAACGGAAGCCGTAGTTGAGCAGGGACTGGCTGGCGGTGGCGCGCGCCTCCTCGCTGTCGGTGCCCATGACGACGCTGATCAGGCGCATGCCGTCGCGCATGGCCGAGGTCACCAGGCAGTAGCCGGCCGACTCGGTATGGCCGGTCTTGAGCCCGTCCACCGAGGGGTCGCGCCACAACAGGCGGTTGCGGTTGTGCTGGCGGATACCGCCGTAGGTGTACTCGCGTTCGGAATACCAGGTGTAGAAATCGGGAAACTCGCTGATCAGCGCGCTCGCCAGGCGCGCGATGTCACGCGCGGTGGTGTACTGGTCGGGGTGCGGCAACCCGGTGGCGTTGACGTAGTTGGTGCCCTTCATGCCGATTTCGCGCGCGGCCTCGTTCATCATGCCGGCGAACACTTCCTCGCTGCCGCCGACATGCTCGGCCAGGGCCACCGATGCGTCGTTGCCCGACTGGATGATCACGCCCTTGAGCAACTCCTCGACGCTCAGGCGCGTGTCGACCTCGATGAACATTCGCGAACCCTCCGTTCGCCAGGCCTTTTCCGACACCAGCACCTCGTCGGACAGCGCCAGGTTGCCGTCGGCGATCTCGGAAAACACGACGTAGGAGGTCATCAGCTTGGTAATCGAGGCCGGCTCGACCTGCGCGTCGGCGTCGCGCTCGGCGACGACGGTATCGCTGTGGAAGTCCACCAGCACGTAGCTGCTCGCCCCCACAGAGGGCGCGGACGGCACCGGCGACTGGGCCGACGACAGCGGACTGGCAGCCAGCATGCAGCAGGCGAGGAGCAGCGTGATAAAGGTTCTTGGGGCGAAAATCATGGGTCAGGGTTCGCTTGGCTAGTGACTTGACTCGAGTCGAGGGTTTCTAAGGATAAACGTAACGGGCGCGGCCCAGGCCGAGTTCGGCCACCCGCTCGACCAGGGCGATGGCCCGGGCCGTGTCATCGACGGGCCCCAGGCGCACGCGCCAGAGCCGGCCGGCGTCGGTGCGCGCAGCTTCGGAATCAATGGGTCCGATTCCGGCGCGTTCAAGGTCGCTCATCACCCGCTGCGCCCGGTCGCGCTCGGAGAAGGCACCGACCTGGACATAGACGGGCAGCTTTGCGGGGCGGGGCGTGGGGCTGGATCCGTCTTCGAAGGTAATCGCCCG
This sequence comes from uncultured Wenzhouxiangella sp., assembly GCA_964606365.1. GTDB lineage: Bacteria > Pseudomonadota > Gammaproteobacteria > Xanthomonadales > Wenzhouxiangellaceae > Wenzhouxiangella. The sequence continues at coordinate 7,329 of CAZSGS010000029.1, forward strand.
CACCTCCACCGGCGCTGTCCCGCGCTCGGTCATGCCCAGTTCGCTGGCCGCCGCCCAGGACAGGTCAATGATGCGGCCGGAATGAAAGGGACCGCGGTCGTTGACGCGAACGGTGACGGTCTGGCCGGTGTCGAGACGGCGCACTTCAACCCAGGTGGGCAGCGGCAGCGTGCGATGTGCGGCCGTGAGCTGGTAGAGATCGTAAGGCTCGCCCGAGGAGGTCGGGCGACCGTGGAACTTGGTGCCGTACCAGGAGGCATGGCCCTGCTCACGATAGCCGGCGGCGCTGCCGAGCACCCGGTAGCTGCGCCCGAGTACCTCGTAGGGGCTGTGGTTACCGTAGGCGCTGCGCGGCTCCGGCCGCGGGTCGGGCCGCTCGATCTTCGCCGGGTCCAGACGCTCGGACGGCGGCCCGTCGGACGCCTCGCGCACCGCCTCGCGGCCGCAGGCAGCCAGCAGGCACATGCTCAGCACAACGGCAATTGCGCGCAGGTAACTCACTGGCGCTGCCGCTGGATCTCGCCGGCCAGTTGCGTGACCGCCATGGCGTAAAGTGGCGAGCGGTTGTAGCGGGTGATCACGTAGAAATTGTTCAGCCCCACCCAGTATTCGCGGCCGTCGGCCTGTTCGAGCTCGATCAGCGTGGCTTCGGTCTCGCCGGGCAGGTCGCCGGCATCGAATCGAACCCCCATCGCCGCGAGCTCGTCCAGGCTGTGGCCGGGCTTGAGCGAGAAATCGGCATCAGGCGGGCCGTCGCTCACTTCGGCCTCGAGCGCGATCGGCTGGTCTTCACGCCAGCCGTGCTCGGCCAGGTAGTTGGCCACCGAGCCCACCGCATCGGGCAGCGAGCGCCACAGGTCGCGCCGGCCCGTGCCGTCCATGTCGACGGCATAAGCGCGGTAGCTCGAGGGGATGAACTGCCCGATCCCCATGGCGCCGGCATAGGAGCCGCGAATATCGTTCACCGGCAGGGACTCCTCTTCGGCCAGGCGCAGAAACTGCCCCAGTTCGTCGGCGAAGAAGGCGCCGCGCTTGGGGTAGTAGAAGCCCAGGGTGGCCAGGGCGTCGATGACCCGGTAGCTGCCGGTGTTGAGCCCGTAGCTCGTTTCCACGCCGACGATGGCGACGACGACCTCGGCGGGCACGTCGAATCGCGCCGAGACCTCGCCGAGCAGGTCGGCGTTGGCGCGCCAGAACTCGACACCGGAACTGACGCGCGTGGGGGTGACGAAGATCTCGCGGTACTCGTGCCAGGGCTTGCCCTCGGCCGGCCGCGTGATGGCGTCGATGATCGACTGCTGAAAACGCGCTTCGGCCAGCACGTCATGGACGCGCTCGGCATCCAGCCCGTATTCGGTCACAACGCGATCGACAAAGTCCGCCGCACCCGGATGGGGCTCATCTTCAGCATGGACCGCCGTGGACAGAATCAGGGCCGCTGCAAACCAGGAAAATCGCATCATCGACGTGTCGCACTCCGGAAGGTTTCGAGAATATAGAGGGTCGGGTAAACAAAAAGTTTGCCCCGACCGCCCAGACGGAATTCTATCCCATGAATCTTCTTCTGCTGTAGAGCCCCATCACCAGTCCGAAACCCGCCAGCAGGGTCACCGCCGACGTACCCCCGTAGCTGACCAGCGGCAAGGGCACGCCGACCACGGGCAGCGCGCCGGAGACCATGCCGACGTTGACCGCCAGGTAGACGAAGAACATGAAGATCATCGATCCGGCGAGCAGGCGCCCGAAGGTATCGCGGCACTGGCTGGCCAGGAACATGCCGCGCAGGATGATCGAAGCGAACAGCACCAGCACCGCCACGACGCCGACAAAGCCGAACTCCTCGGCGAGCACCGCGAAGATGAAATCGGTGTGTGGTTCCGGCAGGAACTCGAGATGCGACTGACTGCCCTCGAGCCAGCCCTTGCCGCTGAGCCCGCCGGAGCCGACGGCGATCTTGGACTGGATGATATTCCAGCCCTCGCCCAGGGGGGCGGATTCGGGGTCGAGGAAGGTGCGGATCCGGTCGCGCTGGTATTCGTGCAAATTCAGCCAGATCAAGGGCGCGGCGGCAGCCATCGCCCCGGCCAGGGCGAAAATGATCCGCCAGCGCAACCCGGCGAGGAACAGCACGCAGCCGCCGCTTACCCCCACCAGAACCGCCGTCCCCAGATCCGGCTGGATCACGATGAGCCCCACCGGCAGCGCGATCAGCCCGACCGCCAGCAGGATCATGCGCCAGTCCGGCGGCAGCGGCCTGCCCTGCAGCAGCGCGGCCAGGGCCAGCGGCAGCGCCAGCTTCATCGCCTCGGAGGGCTGGAAGCGCAGCAAGCCCAGGTCCAGCCAGCGCTGGGCGCCGCGGCCGACACCGAAGAAGACCACGGCCACGAGCAGCAGCAGGGCCACGGCGAACAGCGCCGGTGCCCAGGCCTTGAGCATTCGCGGCGGCAGCTGGGCGACGAACAGCATCACCGCCAGCCCGAGGGCGAGCCGTACCCACTGGCGCCAGACCAGCGCCATGCTTTGTTCGCCCGCCGAGTAGAGCACCAGGCTGCCGAAACCCATCAGGACCAGCAACAACCCCAGCAGCCACGGATCGAGGCGAAGCCGCCGCAGGGCGCCGGCCAGAAGGGCACCGGGCGAGGCGCTCAAAGCCCGGCCTTCAGGGCGGCATTCAGGACGGTCGCGGCGATGGGAGCGGCAACGCTGGCGCCACCCCCGCCGTGCTCGGCCACGACGGTCACCACCAGGCGCGGTTCATCGATCGGGGCAAACCCGGTGAACAGCGCGTGGTTGCGGAGAAACTCGGGCAACTCGTCAAGTTCGCGCTCGTCGAGCGCTTCGGCTTCATCGGGTCGCCCGAAGACCTGGGAGGTGCCCGTCTTGCCCGCCAAGCGCTCGTTCAGCGTCGGCGCGATCGCCCGGGCCGTGCCGCTGGGACCGTGCACCACCGCTTCCATGCCCTCGTGCACGGCCTGCCAGTGGGCGTCGTCGTGGCGCACCATGCGCATCGGCTCGCGCTGGCCCACCAGGCTCGGCTCGGCCGTGCGACCCCGACCGGCAAGCGCGGCGGTGGCGTGGGCCAGCTGGATGGGCGTAACCACGGTAAAGCCCTGACCGATGCCGGTAATGACCGTCTCGCCGGGGAACCAGGGCTGATTGAACGTGGCCCGTTTCCACGAGCGCGTCGGCAGGATACCGCTGTTCTCCCCGGGCAGATCCAGCCCGGCCCTGCGGCCGAGGCCGAACAGGGCCAGCTCGCGCGAGATGGCGTCGATGCCCAGCTCGACGGCCAGGCGGTAGAAGTAGACGTTGACCGACTCGGCCAGGGCCAGCTCGAGATCGACGCGCCCGTGCCCGCCCCGCTTCCAGTCGCCGTAGGTCCGGCTGTGACCGGGCAGGCGGAACTGACCGCTGGAGAAGACCTCGGTGTCGGGCGTGATCGCGCCGGCCTGCAGGCCCGCCAGAGCGATGAAGGGCTTGATGGTGGAGCCGGGTTCATAGCCACCGGACAGCACGCGGTTGAACAGCGGTCTTTGGTGATGTCCCAGCAAGCGGTCGTAGTCGGCATGACTGATGCCGTGGACGAACAGGTTGGGGTCGAAACCGGGTTTGCTGACCAGGGCCAGAACCTTTCCGGTTTCGACCTCCAGCACGACAACGGCGCCGGCGTAATCGGCCAGGGCGGCGTAGGCGGCACGCTGCAGGTCGAGATCGATGTTGAGCCGCAGGTCCTTGCCGGGTTCAGGATCGGTGCGCTCGAGGACGCGCAGAACCCGCCCCTGGGCATTGGTTTCGACGCGCTCGAATCCGGCGCTGCCGTGCAGTTGCCCTTCGTACTGGCGTTCGATGCCTGTCTTGCCCACGTGCGTGGTGGCGCGATAGCGCTCGGCCTCGAGGCGCTCACGGTCACGACCGTCGATCCGTCCCACGTAGCCGACCAGGTGGGCAAACAGTTCGCCGTGCGGATAGTGCCTCGTCAGGTAGGGCTCGATATCGACACCGGGAAGGCGGTGGCGATGCGTGGCCAGGCGGGCCACTTCCTCATCGTCGAGATTGCTCTTGAGCGGGATCGGTTCGAACGGCCGCGACCGCGCGCTTTGCCGTTCGAAACGCCGCCGTTCGTCCTCGCTCACCGGCACCACGTCGGCCAGTCGGGCCAGCGTGTCCTCCAGGTCTTCTACGCGCTCGGGGACGATCACCAGACGGTAGGCCGGCCGGTTCTCGGCCAGCACACGGTCGCGACGATCGAGGATCAGGCCGCGATTGGGCGGCAGTGCGCGCAGGCTGATGCGATTGTCGTCGGCCTGCGCGGCGTACTGCTCGTGGTCGCCGAGCTGCAGCAGCGCCAGGCGCAGGCCGAGCAGGGCCATGACGGTCAGCATCAATCCCATGAGGACGTGGAAGCGGCGAACGACCTGGTTCAGCGCCATCCTGGAATCACCCATACCCGTCGAGCGCGCGGTCGGAATCATGGCCTTCTACGGCGCTCTCGCTGGCGCAAGGCATCGAGCAGGAGAAACACCCACGGCCACAACAACATGCCCACCGCCGGCGCCAGCCACCACTGCCAATTCGGCCAGCGATCGCCGACCAGTCCGACAATCCACAGTTGCACGATGCGATCGTTGAACAGCAGCAGCATGACCACGGCCGCCTGCTGCCAGGGTGGAAAGAAACGAATGCGGTAACGGAATCGTTCGACCAGGTAGCTGATGATGACCAGGCTCAGCGCGTGCTGGCCCAGCAGGGAACCGGTCAGCAAATCGAGCACCAACCCACCGGCGAAAGCCTGGCCGAGGTGGCGCAGACGACCGGCCTCGAGATTCCAGTAGATCATCACCAGCGCCGCCCAGTAGGGCCGCGCGTCGGCGACGGCCTCGGGCAGCGGCATGACCGTCAGCGGCAGCACCAGCAGAAGCGAGGCAGCCAGGCTCCAGTTGGCGGGTTCGCGCCGGCTCATGGCGCCCCCTCCGCCGGCGGCGGTTCGCCCGCTTCCGGCGCCGGCTCCGGGCGCTCATCTTCGTCGACGTCGGTCCGGGGTGCATCGGCGGCATCGTCAACGTCGGGCTCGGGCGAGTTGACGACCAGGACGTGCCGCGCGCGATCCAGCCTCGCGACGGGGCGCACGACCGCCCGGGCGAATGCCTCGCCCACCGGCCGCGAGACCGACTCGACCTCGGCGACCGGCAGACCGGCGGTAAACGCGCCGCCCAGGCCGGAGGTCACCAGGATGTCGCCCGGCTGCAGATCGACGTTCATCGGCAGGTCGGTCAGTCGCAGCTGGTTGATGCGCCCGGAACCGTAGGCGACCGTGCGCAGACCGGTGCGCTGTACGCGAACCGGCAGCGCATGGTCGGGATCGGAAATGAGAATGACCTGGGCGGTATGGAAGGCGACCTCGTCGACCTGCCCCATGACACCGAGGGCGTCCATCACCGGCTGCCCGGTCTCGAGCCCGTCGCGGCTGCCGCGGTTGACCAGCACGCGATGCGACCAGGGATTGAGGTCGATGTTCATCAGCTCGGCCGACTGGAAACCGGGCGCGAGGCGCTGCGAAGCGTCGAGCAGGTCGCGCAACTCGCGATTGTCGTCGCGCAATTCTTCGAGCAGGGACAAGTTGGCGAGGCGTTCGCGCCGCTCGCGCTCGAGAACGGCGACCCGGTCCATGAGCTCGTGGCGCTGGCGCAATTCCTCACCCAGGCGCCGCCCCATCTGGAAGGGCGCCTCGACCGCCAGAATGACCGGCTCGAAGGCGCGCCAGGCCTGGGTGCGCAGGCTGTCGACATAGCCTCCCCGGTAGTCGAGGGTCATGAGCACGATCGCCAGCAGGCCGTAGAACATCAGGCGGGCGATACGAGCCGCGGCATCGCCGTCGATGGCGGCGGGCCATGAATTTCCGGAGGGCGTCACGTCGAAACCCGCCGGGTGCGATCAGCTTGCGAAGAAGAAATCGCCCTTGTTCTCATCCATCAGTTCGAGGGCGCGCCCGCCGCCGCGCGCCACGCAGGTGAGCGGATCGTCGGCGATGATCACCGGCAGGCCGGTTTCTTCCATCAACAGCTTGTCGAGCCCCCTGAGCAGCGCACCGCCGCCGGTGAGCACGATGCCGGTCTCGGCGACGTCGGCGCACAGCTCCGGCGGGGTCTGTTCCAGCGCCGTCTTGACCGAACCGACGATGCTCGACAAGGCCTCGTTGAGCGCCTCGAGCACCTCGTTGTTGTTGAGGGTGATCATCTTGGGCACACCCTCGGCGAGGTTGCGGCCCGAGACCTGGATCTCGTTGAGCTCGTCCTGCTGGTGCGCGCATCCGATTTCCATCTTGATGCGCTCGGCCGTGGATTCGCCGATCAGGGTGCCGTAGGAACGGCGCACGTAATTGGTGATGGCCTCGTCGAAATGGTCGCCGCCGACGCGCACCGAGTTGGAA
>CAZSGS010000030.1:0-4028 GCA_964606365.1 uncultured Wenzhouxiangella sp.
GTCCGCGCCGCCTCTTCCCGACCGAAAGCGCGGCCGTGACTTATGTCGAGCTGGAGTTTCGCTATGTCACCTCCCGCGATGTCTCCTTTCGGTTGAACCTGGGCCGCACGCGCCTGTTCGCCCGCATCGAGGATCCGCTCTACATCGACCGGCGCCGGCATACCGTCGAGGCCGTTCGAGGGGACGACGCCCTGCGTGAAGCCTACTTCCGGAAGATCTACGGGCTGATGCAGGCGCAAAGCGACTGCAACCGGGACCTGGGTGCCTGGTGGCGGGATTTCTTCCTGCCCGATGCGGGTGGCAGCGATCGCGATCTGCTCTCGGCGATTCAGTATTTCGACCACAACCTCGTGACCGGTGCCCGTCTTTCGGACTCCGGTCGCAGCGCATTTCAGGCGGCGATGCAGGACTTCCATCCTCTCGACCAGCTGCCGCGGCGAGGGCCGTTCTCGCTGCGGTTGTCGGTTCGACCCCATCGCCATGATGACGGCAGCCACAGCCAGTCGGCGACGAGCGTGTTCGTGGGCAACGCGCGCGGTATTCCGTTCCGGGCCGAGAACGGCCGGGTTCGGTTCATTGCGCCCGGCAACGCGTTCGAGCGTCGTTTTCGCGAACATGTCGACTCGACCGCCCGGGCGCGGCTGACCGACCTGGCGCGAAGCTCGTGGCGCCGCAATGCCGAGGAGCGAATCTGGGGCGGCCCCGGCGAGTGCGAAGCCTATTTCCACAATCACGACTCGTTCGTCATGAAGGGGCTGAGCTGGCGCGTGGAGCGCGGCGCCGATGGGGCGCCTCGCGTGATGGGCTCGCACCGCAACGTGGCGGTCTATCGCAACGAGGGGCATCGACTGGTGGTCAAGGCCGTTCCGTTCGAGACGGTTGGGGACCTCGTGCGCCTGATCCAGGCGCATCAGTACGTTCACGGCGTTCAGGCACCGGCACTGCTGGCCCAGGCCTGCGCCCACCCCGAACTGGCCGAGGAAATCCTGTCGACGGTGACCAGTCCACTCAGTTCGGTCAGGCATGCCGACTGCCGGGATCCCTCGTCTGCCAGGAAGGCGCTGGGTGAAGACTGGAGCGCTTTGTTCCGGCGCAATCTGGGGCCGCTTCTGCACCGGGTCACGGTCGATTTCGAGCACAAGCTGATGCTCACCGTGCTTGACTGGAACGCCGGCGGCATGCTCTCTGACGTCGACGCCCGCCAGCGGCTGATCGAGGATTGTCCGCTCAGCCACCGCCTTCGGATGGCGGCAAACCTGTTTCGGAACGGCCATGAAATGCTCGCCGACGACGTCACCCATACCGACCTGAAGCCCGAGAACATGCTCAACCTGCCTGGGGGTGCCTATCGCGCCCAGCAGCGGGCACGAGTGGACGGCTGGCCGATTCTCGACCCGCTCGAAATCGACGATCTGCAGCGCGGCGAGCGCGCGATCGAAGGCGATTTCTCCGGCATCCATTTCGGGCGCGAAGGTGCCATCGACAACCTGCCGCGGGGCGAGGGCTTGCCGACATCGATCCACTATTCGAACTGGAAATTCACCAGTCTGGGACTGAGCGATGGATCAATGCCGATGGCGCTCAAGGGCCGGGCAATAACGATGCCGCCGATCGATACTCTGCTGCTGGAGCAGGACATCGCCAATCGCGGCACCACGGCCTGGGAGATCGTTTACGGATCCCTGGTCGATTGCGTTCCACCACACGAGGAAGCGCGCCGGATGAAGGCCCACCGTGCAGCCCGTGAGCGCATCACCGGGCCGCTGGAGCGCGTCATACGGCTCAAGCGGCAGGGGCGGGAGGACCCGGCCATCAGGCGCGAACTTCGCGATGCACTTCGCACTTGCGACAGCCGTCTGCTCGACGTGGCCAGCCTGCGCTCGGAAACGATCGAGCACAAGCGGTGCATCACGCCCCTGCTGCAGGGCGCGAGCGACAACAGCGCGGGTCAGGCAGTCTGGCTCGATACCCGGATCGTCGAAATGCTCGATCACCTCGCCTGCGACTTCAGGCGTCGCGCCGTGAACAAGGCCCAGGTCACCAAGCTTTATCGAACGGCGGAGGCCCTTTTCCGTGCCGAGGCGAGGCGGCTAGAACACGCCGATCACCGCACGGCGGTGACTCGGCGGCTGAGAATGGTGGCCTACATGCAGGCGCGCGGGCTGCGCTTCAATCCGGACTGCGGTCTGCTGGGCCTGGAGCGCCTGCCGGAGCGGCTGGAGCAGGCCGCCGAGCTGGTCGATCGACTACCCGATCCGCGCCTGGCATTGAGTGAGTTCAGCCGGACCTGGCGGCACGCGCAGCAATGGGATGGCGGCATGGCCCAGACCCTGGAGCACCTGGAGGCGGCGGTCGGCGACGCCGCCGAGCGGCCAGACGAAGCCGCCCGAAAGGCGCTGGCCGAGTTCATCCGTTCGGCGGTCATGAAGGAACACGAAACGCGATGCCGTCTGGAGTCGAGAGCCGAAGAGGAGAAGATGAGGCCGCCCTTCCTCGGCCTGTTCGAGCGGCGCCGGATTCGCGTTTACCGAATGAATGGTAAATTTCGATTCAGCCACATCGTCGATCCCTGAGTGCCGAGCGAGACCGTTAGGATGGCCATATGAAACTGCACACCTTTCCCGAAGCTCCGAGTCCCCGCCGGGTTCACCTCTTCCTGGCCGAGAAGGGTCTGACGATCGAGCAGGTCTTCGTCGACATGCGCAAGGGCGAACATATGGGCGACGCCTTCGCGGCGCTTCATCCCGACTGCACCCTGCCACTGCTCGAGCTCGACGACGGTACTTGCCTGGGTTCCTGTGCCGCCATCTGCCGCTATCTCGACTTGCTGCAGCCGGAGCCCCCCTTGCTGGGCAACACGCCGGAGGCGCGCGCCCGCATCGACGATCGCGACCGCTGGGTCGAGATGAACGGCATGCTGGCGGTGATGGAGGGATTCCGAAACTCGGTCAAGGGATTCAAGGATCACGCCCTGCCAGGTCGGCGCCCGGTGGCGCAGATTCCCGAACTAGCCGAGCGCGGCCGGCAGCGCTTCGAGTGGTTCATGAACGACCTCGACGGGATGCTTTCCGGTCAGGATCATGTGGCCGGCCACGATTTCAGCGTGGCCGACATCACCGCACTGGTGACCATCGATTTCGGTTTGCGCGGGATGAAGATGCAGCTGCCCGAGGATGCAGCGGCGCTGAAGGCCTGGCACGAGCGCGTCTCGAACCGCCCCGCAATCGGCGGCAAGTAAGACGCCCGAAGCGCGGTGCACTTCGGGCGTCGGTCGGAGAGCCCTGGAAAACCCTGGCCTCAGGGAGAGTCTCGGCTTCGGTCGTTTCGGGCCCAAGCAGGGCAGGGTGCCAACGCCAATCGGCTTTCGCTGCAGATTCCGGTGCCGGACTTGCCGATCGCGACCGCGCCCGGAAGAACGGTTGCGTTGCCGTGGGCTCGCGGGCGTGGTCTGCGGTTGGGCATCGGTAGTCCGAACGCGATGGTCTTGCCTGTGTACTGCGGCGAGTGGAAGCAATCTCCCACCCGGTCGGGCAGAAATCGCGGCGGGGCTTCAGCGCTGGAGCGTCGCGCCGCTCACGATGAATCCCGCCCAGTAGTAGGGGTGGGCGGTGGCCGGTCTTTGTCTCATCTCGCGTTGGGCGGCCGCGAGGGCCCGGGCAGGCGTGCGCTCTTCCAGCAGCAGGTGGTTGTAGAAAGACTGCATGAACAGCGCCGTGCGCTGGTCGTCGATCTTCCACAGGGTGCTGACGACCTGTCCGGCGCCGGCGACCAGGAAGGGTCTTGTCAGGCTCAGGGCGCCTTCGCCGGCCGGGATCGGCCCCGTTCCCGTTTCGCAGCCGCTGAGCACCACCAGGCCGGCATCCAGGCGCAGTTCGGCGATTTCCTGGGACCGCAGCAGCGCCGCGCCGGGGCCGTGTTCGTCGGCCAGCAGCAGCGCGGACAGGCTCGGGTACTGCAGGTCCACAAGGCCGTGGGTTGCCAGGTGCACCAGCGGGTAACCGGCCAGGCCGCCGCCGAGCACGAACTGG
>CAZSGS010000030.1:4038-13661 GCA_964606365.1 uncultured Wenzhouxiangella sp.
AGGCCGCCCGACCGGTCCTCAGGCGCATATCCACCCCCGGAGCGTCGAGCGCGGCCAGAAGTTCGGCCTCGCGCTGCGTGCCCGGCAGCCGGGCCAGGGCCTCATCGCGCATCAACCGGCCGACCAGGCTTCGCCTGGGCAGCGGTCCGGGCTGCCCGCGGTCGCGCTGCCAGCCCGGATTGGCCACGATCAGCATCCGGTCCTGCTCCGGGCTCGGTGCGGTTCTCCGTGCCGGCGCGTGGCCGGAAGCGATGACCCGTTCCACGCTCGCGCGATCGGCGAGCAGCCGTCCGTCGTTGATCAGCGCTGCGAAGGGCAGGGCATGCAGCACGCCGTGCGGCTCGACGATCACTTCCTCGGCTCCGGCAATCAGCTCGGAGGCCGGCGCCAGCAAGGCACTGCCGAGCTCACGCGCCAGGCGGTCGATCGCGCCCGGTGCCTGGCGGGGATGGCGCAGCCGCTCGAGCAAGTCCGGGATGGCGTCCTCGAAACGCAATCGCTCGGGCAGCTCGTAGGCCCGGACCTCGCTCGAGGAGATCGCCCAAAGCAGGCCGCGGTCGGGCAGCAGGTAGTAGCTCAGCAGTACGCGCCCGCCCGCCAGTTGTTTCTGAACGGCCTTCAATGACGGCTTGTGACTTGTCTGCGGTGGCTCGTGCAGTTGACGCAGTCGCGTCTCGAGTCGATCGACCTTCAGCGCCAGCGCCAGGCTGCCGATGGTCTCCTGTCCGCCCAGGCGCTGCCGGTGCAGCTCGTCGACCAGTTCGGCATGCTCGCTGAGCAGCGCCTGGCGAGCGGGCTGCGTCTGCCCGCGTCGATGCGCTTGCTCGAGATCGTGTACATCCGTGCCGCGGATGCGCGCAACGGCCTGCCAGGCGTCCTCGATGCGGCCCTGGTCGAAGAGAAGCCGAACATGACGCTGATCGATCCGGGCCAGGGTGGCCGACATGCCGATCCGGCGCTGGTCGCTGAGCGGCTGGCTTCGCAATTGGAGGGCCCGTTCGAACGCGCGGGTGCTTGCCTCCAGCCGGGCGTCCAGGTCTTCGACTTCCAGTTTGCCCAGGGCATCGAGCGCCTGCAGTTCGTGGAAGACTTCCCGCGTGTCTCGAAATACCGGCAGGGCGCTTTCGAGCAGCGCACGGGCTTCGCTGCTTGCCCCGGCCGCGATCAGGGCAACGGCGAGGCGATAACCCACTCGCGCCGCCTGGCCCGGCTGATTCAGCTTCGAGACCGAGTCATGCACGGCTCGCTGCAATGCGATTCCGTCGTCGAGTGCACCGGCAAGCACCTGCAGGTGCGCGCGCCGGCTGTTGAGCATCAGGAACTGCGGATCGTCCGGACGCTCCTCGATCAGTTCCAGGGCCCCGTCGACGGTTGTCGTGGCTTCGCGGTACTCGCCCGCTTCCTGCTGCAGATCGGCCAGATGACGATAGGCGCGCAGCCTCGCGTTGAGGTCCTCGGGCTGCAGTTCGACGGCGCTGTGCGCGAACTCGAGCGATGCTTCGAAATCGCCCAGGTGAAAGTAGAGCTGGCTGAGCATGATGCGCGACTCCACCATCCAGCGCCGGGCGTGTGTGTCGTCGAACAGATCCACCGCCTCCGAAAGCAGTATCAGCGCTTCGTCGAGGCGGCCTTGCCGCAGCATCAACCCGCCCAGGTTGTGGCGCGCTTGAGCGCCGGTGAGCGCGCGGTTGGCGTGGCCTTCCAGAGCCAGTACGTTGCGCCAGTAGCGTTCGGCCAGGTCGACCGAACCTTGCTGGCGACGCACGATCGCCAGGTTGCCGAGCGTGTTCAGCGCCCAGTTCAAGTCGGCGGGAGAGTCCGTCGGCAACTCCTGATCGGAATTCGGGGAAGCAGAACGCAAGTCGACCGGACCTTGCAGAACGCTCAGCGCCGCCTCGAGATGCTCGGCGGCGTCGCCGATCTCGTTGCGCCGCATGGCGAGCAGGCCGAGGTTGTTGTCGACTGCGGCTACCGAGTGCAGATCGCCGAGTTGCCCGAACAAGGGTCGAGCCTCGTCGAACCGGCTGGTCGCTTCCTGCAGTTGTCCCTGCCGAAGCGCGACCAGCCCCAGCGAGTTGATGGACGCGGCGCGACCACCCGGATCATCGATTGCTTCGAACAGGGTGCGGGCGGCGCGGTAATGTTCATCGGCCTCATCGAGCCGATCGACCGCCCTGAGAAAAGAGGCGAATTCGAAACGGGCGACCGCCAGCCAGTGGCGATGGGGTGTCGCCTCGAGCGTCTCGATCGCGGATTCGTAGTCCTCGGCGGGCCCGGAATCCCCGGGCGCCTCGCCGAGGTAGCGCCCCAGTCTCCGGTCGATGGCCCGGCTGAGCGACGCAACCGCTGTATCGGGAAGGTCGTCCGGGCAGGGTGCGAGCGCGACATCGCTCGGGTCGATGGCGATATCTTCGAGTGACCGGAACCGGATGCTTTCGACTTCGGCAGTCGGCCGGGGCAGCAGGTAGCGACCGTCGCGGCCCAGCCAACTGCCCGCGCGCAGCGTTGCATCGCCTTCTGCGTCGAGGTATTCGGCGATGACATCGAGGCCTTGATTGTGCGCGCTCAGACACGGAGCGCTGGCCGCATCGAAGCGTGCTGGTTCGATTCTGAAACTGGCAGTGCCGGCGTCGACGCCCGGAGCGCCAACGCCGAGACAAAGCATCAGTCCCGCGAGTGATCTCGACACCTGAATCGCGCCGCCGGCAATGTCATCAAGGCGGATCGTCGCTGCCGCTTCCCTGGCCGTCTCCTGGCGGGCCAAATGAGTCCATGCCCGGAGTATCTTTCCCGGAAGCCGGGTTGAATGGGCCCTGTTCAATGCGCCAGTGCACTACAGACCGCTTGCTCGAATCGCATTGCTTATCGAGATCATCGTTGGGAAACTTCGCCCCCGAAAGTTCTGATAACGCCTCCTCGCAGGATTTTTCTGTCGTGGCCTGACCGGCGTCGCGCAAGAGGGAAACGCGCATCGTCTTGTCAACCACCTTGCCCTTGTCGTTGAAGTCCTTAAAGGAGAACCTGGCCGAGGGAGGCCCATTTTCCGGATCGTCCAGCTCGATCTCCTCGATCGGGATCGCAAGTTCCATCAGCGGCTCATAAGTCGTGGAGCCCGGTTGGGAAAGGTAAACCTGTAGCCAGTACCGGTTGTTCTCGTCCCGGTGCAATCCGAACCGCGTCCTCGGCATGAGCTTTCGATTGTCTTCGCAGTCCTCGGAAGAATCGGGGTCTTTGCAAATATCAACCCACCAATTGAATCCAAGCAAGGTGGGGTCGGGATTCGCAGCAGACCCGATCGGTAGCAAGAGACAGAGTGCCGCCAACAGACCAGTGATGGTGATGTGATCTCGTTTCATTGTCTACTCCTCCTGCAGTGAATAGGACTTCAGGATTTCACCGTCCGGAGATCGAACCCTGATCGACTTCAGCGTTCGGGATTCGGGCGCCATCACGGTCAGGTAACCCCGCTCATCCGGCACTTGCTCTTCCCAGACCAGGCTTCCCTCGTCACGAACGAGTTCGAGCTGAAAGGAGTCGTGCGCAAAGCCGGAGACGTCGATCTCCAGCAACACCGGCCCTCTGTGTCCAGCCAGGGCAGCGGCGGGGTCGGCAGGTTCAGGCAGCAGGCTGCGCTGATCGAACAGCGTGACCACCGGGATGCCGGCGCTCGGCGCCTGGAGATTGCCGATCCGTTCGCTCAACTGCAAGGCGTAGAGCCCGAGCGCCACGGCAACGGCTGCAAACGACGCCGCCAGTGCCCAGCCGAGGCGGGGCAGGGGCGCCGCCTTGAAGCTGCGCTGTTGCCGATCGGAGGACGCGTCCCGGCCGGTCTCGATGAAGCCCCGCCTGAGCAGGTCTTCGGTTTGTGCCCGTTCGAACAAGTCGTCGTCCTCGAGCATCTCGATTTCGAGTTGGCGCGCGGTCTCGTCGTCGGCCTTCCCCCGCACATAGTCTTCGACGCGACGGTTCCGGCCTTCGGGTGCCTTGCTCATACGGAATCACCGTGGCGTTTCGTTTGATGTTCTGTCGTCATGGGCGCGAATCTCTCATCCGGTTGCGTCAGCGCACGGTCAGGCTGTTGCCGAGCCGCTGTTCCAGGATCTCGCGGAAACGCTGTCTTGCGCGGTAGAGCACGCGGTCGAAGTGGGCGGTGCTGAGCTGCAGGGAAGCACAGATGCTCTCCTTGGCTTCTTCATCCAGGTAGAAGCGTCTCAGGATGTCGCGATCGCGATCCTGCTTGAGTTCGCCCAGCAGGGTGCGGACGATCTCGGCCAGTTGGCGGCGCTCGAGGCGATCGGCCAGCAGCGGTTCGGCGGTGGCGGCACGGTCGACGGCTTCGAAATCGGGGTGCGTGTTGCGGCGGTAGAAGGTGCGAGCTTCGCCCTTTGCGAGGTTGATGGCGGTCTGGTAGAGAAAGGCGGCGAGCTTGTGCGGCTCCGCCAGGCCGTCGTTGCGCAGGCGCTGGATGATGATCATCAACGCTTCCTGGCGCAGGTCGGCGGCCAGCGAGGGTTCGCGCACGTGCCGGCGCAAGACGAACTCGATCTTCGGGCCATAACGATCGGCCAGCGCCGCTTCGGCACTCCGGTCGCCCTGCCGGATTCGCAGGGCCAGGTCCACGGCCCGATCTTCAGGCTGCTGCGCGTCGTTCACATGCTATCCCCGTCGCTGCGGCCGGGATCCCTCAACCCCGCAACCGCGCTGCATCACCGGATCGTATCACGGCGGTTCTGTCACACCGGTGACGCGGGTGCTTGAACTTGCCGCCAGGAGGCCGTACTAATTCAGAAAGCCTGAGGAGGCATCCATGACCGACACCCGCGAGCGCGACAGCGCGCTTTTAACCATCGCACTGTTCGCCGCCTTTGCCGACGGCGCCAAGCACGAGGACGAACGCGAAGAGATTCGCAATATCGCCGAGTCGCTCTCGGGCGAAAACGCGCCGGACCTGCGCGCGCTCTACCAGGATGTTCTGCTCAAGCGCGTGGGCCTCGCGGATGCGACCGGCATGCTCACCGACCCCGGTGAGAAGCACCTGGCCTACGAGATGGCGGTGGGCGTTTGCGATGCCGATGGCCGCATGGCCGACGATGAGCGGCGTTTCCTGGACGAACTGCGCGGCCTGCTGGGCATCGACGCCGATGAATCCGCCGAGATCGAGCACGCGGCCGACCGGGTCGTGGACATGACCGAGGCGGCCGCGCCGGCATCCGTGTCGAAAGCGGCCGCCACCCAGCCGCCGATGGGCAGCGCCACGGCGGTCGACGAGGTGGCCATGGACAAGACCATCCTCAACTATTCAATCCTCAACGGCGCGCTCGAGATACTGCCGCAGTCCTGGGCGTCGATGGCCATCATTCCCGTGCAGATCCGCATGGTCTACGGCATCGGCAAGGAATACGGCGTCGAGCTCGACCGCGGCCATATCAAGGAATTGCTGGCTACCCTGGGCGTGGGCATGACCTCGCAGTACCTCGAACAGTTCGGCCGCAAGCTCATCGGCGGTCTGCTCGGCGGCATGGCCGGGCGCGGCGTCGGGCGCGTGGGCCGCGCGGCGACCGGCATGGCGTTCTCCTTTGCTACCACCTACGCCCTGGGCCACGTGGCAAGGCGCTACTATGCCGGCGGCCGGCAGATGAGCACCGAGCTGCTCAAGTCCACGTTCGACGAGATGCTCGGCTCAGCCAAACAGAAGCAGGGTGAGTTCCTGCCGCAGATCGAGCACAAGGCGCAGAACCTCGACATGGGCCAGGTCATGAGCATGGTCAAGGGCGGTCGGATCTGACGGTCGTCGGCTTTTCGGGCATGGCCTCCGGATCGGGCAGCAGGAGGTCCTCGAGGAAGAATGCCGACAGTTCCGAGCGGCCGGCCAGGCCGGCCTTGCGGTAGACGGCGCGCGCTTGTTCGCGCACCGTTCGTTCGGCCGTTTTGCGCACGACCGCAATTTCCTTCAGGCTCAATCCCTTGAGCAGGAGCAGGGCAATTTCGGCTTCGGCCTTGCTTAGCTGCCAGGTCTCGAACTGATCCTGGATGGCTTCGCTCAATCCCCGTATGGTGGACCGGTAGCGTTCTCTCCAGCGGCGTGATTCAACGCGGGCCGAATCGAGTCGGGTGTTCATCCGACTCAACTGTTGGCGTCCTCGGATGACCAGCATCAGCAGCCAGGTGAACATGCTTGCCGCCAGCACCAGCAGAGCCAGCTCCACCAGCACGTGGAGCGGGTCGACGCCCTCGGCGGAGTCCGACAGGAGATCCCAGCCAATCAGCACCGCGATTGCGCCGAAAACGATCAGCAGAAGCGGCGCTCCGGGTGAGGTGGATCTGTCATTCGACATATTGGGGGCCTCGTGGCCGACAGGTCATTTGCCGGATTCTAATGAAAGCAGGATGGGTACATGCTTGCTCCCGGTCAATTCTTCAGGGTATCGCCATGAGCCATCACATGAGCCATCAAGAAAACACTTCGTCGACACGCGTCTGGGATCCGGCGGTTCGCATCGGTCACTGGTTGTTGGTGGTCGGCTTTTTCATCAACTACATCATGGAAGACGAGGTGATGACCCTGCACGTGTGGATCGGCTACGCGCTGCTGGCCGTCGTGTTGTTTCGGGTGCTCTGGGGCTTCGTGGGTTCCGAGCATGCCCGCTTCGGGGATTTTGTCCGTTCGCCGGCGACGGTCTGGCAATACCTGGGCAGTCTGGTCCGCGGCAAGGCCAGGCACTACCGGGGCCACAACCCCGCTGGTGGCATCATGATCCTGCTGTTGCTTGCCTGCATGGGCGCGCTCGCCTTCAGCGGTGTCGTGCTCTACGCGCTGGAGGAGCAGGCCGGGCCGCTGGCCGGCTGGGTTGTCGAGGCGGGCGAAGGCGACGCCCGGGCAGTCTGGTCCGCCGAGGAGCATTTCTGGGAAGAAACCCATGAAGTGCTCGTCAACGTAATGCTGGGCCTGGTCGTCGTTCATGTCGTGGGCGTGGTGGTCGCCAGTCGTCTGCACAAGGAGAACCTGGTCCGCGCGATGATCACCGGCCGCAAGCCAGCGAAATAGTCTGTCGGATGCGAACTGCCGTGTCCGAAAGCATGGTGCTTGTCCGGGGCTTCGCGTACATCAGCCGGATCCGATGCCGACCCATACTGATCGATGCCGGGCGTTCGAGGTCCCGGCTGACGGGCCGGCGTTGTGTTTGACTTTATTAATTAATTAGTTTATTAATAGTTTCCATGAACAGGCACAAAGACAAGCAGAAGACAGGCGAGCGGGCTTCTGCCCGCGCCCCGGGCCGTCCTTCGGGCGACACCGAAATCCGTGATCGTCTGCTGGAAATCGCCCTGCGCGAGTTCTCCGCGCACGGCTTTCGCGGGGTATCGGTCACGACCATTGCCAGAGAGGCGGGGGCCACGCCGGCGATGATCCACTACTACTTCGGCAACAAGCAGGGCCTCTATGAAGCAGTGCTGCAGCACGCGCTCGGGCCCATCCTCGCCAGGCTCGAAGCCGCTCGTTCCGATCCGCCCGTGGACGAGGACCTGCTGCCGCGCTTCATTCAAGGCTACATGCGGCTGCTGGCCGAGAATCCGGCCGTGCCGTCGCTGATCGTGCGCGACGTGCTGTCTCCCGGCGGCCAGATGCGCGACACCTTCGTGAAGGGCTTCGCGGGGCGCGGCGGCACCGGTCTGCGCGATCTCGTGATGCGCGCCCAGGATCTGGGACGGCTACGCAGCGATCTCGACCCCGACCTGGCTGCGCTTTCGCTGCTGAGCATGGCCGTCTTCCCCTTCGTCGGCCGGCCGGTTGCCGGGCAGATCCTGGACTACAGCATCGAGCCCGAGCGCATCGACGCACTGGCCGACCACACCCTCGAGCTTTTCTACAAGGGAGCGAGTGCATGAGTGTCGTGAGCAAGAACTGCGTCCAGGCCGTGCTGATGCTGCTGGTCCTGACCGGATGCAACGGCGACCCCGAATACCCGGTCGTCGGCACCCTGGAGCGCGACCGGATCGCCCTGGCCGCCGAACTGGCCGAGCCGGTCACGCAGATCCGTGTGCGCGAAGGGCAGCGCGTGGAAGCCGGCGATGTGCTCGTCGAACAGGACGCGCGCAGGGTCGAGAGCGACCTGGCCCGATTGCAGGCCGGCGTCGACCGGGCCCGTCGGCGACTGGATGAGCTGCTGCGCGGGCCGCGCCAGGAGGCCATCGACGAAGCCCGCGCCCGCCTGGCCGCGGCCGAATCGGGCCTGGGCACCGCGCGCGACGAACTGGCCCGGATCGAGCGCCTGCAGGAACGCGACCTGGCCAGCGACAGCCAGCTCGACGCCGCTCGGAATGCCCGCGACCAGGCGCAGGGCGAATTCGACGCCGCCCGTGCTGCGCTGGCGGCACTGGTCGAAGGCACCACGGCCGAGGAACTCGACCAGTCGCGCGCGGCCGTTCGCGAAGCCGAGGCGGCCGTGCAGCGCCAGCAGCTCACGCTGGAAAGGCTTACCCAGACCGCGCCACGCGCAGCCAGGGTCGAATCGCTGCCCTTCGAACAGGGTGAAACGCCGCGCGTGGGCGATGCCCTGGTGCTGTTGCGTGCCACCGACCAACAGCCGTATGCGCGGGTCTACGTGCCGGCCGAACTGCACGCGCAGTTCCAGCCGGGCCAGGCGGTGCAGGTGCGCGTCGACGGCCACGGCGACAAGCCCGGACGCGTCCGCTACATCGCCAGCGACGCGGCCTACACGCCGTACTTCGCGCTGACCGAGCTCGACGCCGGTCGCCTGAGCTACCTGGCCGAGATCGATCTCGAGGATGCCGACCGACTGCCCAGCGGCATTCCCGTTCGCGCCGTCGTGCCCGAAGGCGGATCGGGGGGCGGCAATGACTGATGCAATTGCCATCGATGCCAGGGGGCTGACAAAACAGTTCGGATCGCTCACGGCCGTTGACGACGTCCATCTGCAGATTCCCGAGGCGGCGATCTACGGCTTTCTCGGCCCCAACGGTTCGGGCAAGTCGACCACCATTCGCATGCTCTGCGGCCTGCTCACGCCGACTTCGGGCGAGGTGGAAGTGCTGGGCTTTCGCGTGCCGGGTCAGGCCGAGGAAGTCAAGCTGCACATCGGCTACATGACGCAGAAGTTCTCACTCTACGAAGACCTCACCGTCGAGGAAAACCTGCGTTTCCTGGCCGCCGTCTACGGCCTGCCGCGCCGCGATCTCAAGCAACGCATCGACGGCGCGCTGGACCAGTATTGGTTGACCGACCGGCGCAAGCAGTTCGCCGGCACCATGAGCGGCGGGCAGAAGCAGCGCCTCGCGCTGGCCGGCGCGACGCTGCATCGACCGCGGTTGCTGATTCTCGACGAGCCGACCTCGGCGGTGGATCCGCAAAGCCGGCGCGACTTCTGGGACATCCTGTTCGACCTGGTCGACCACGGCACGACCGTGCTGGTGTCCACGCACTACATGGACGAAGCCGAGCGCTGCCACAACCTGGCCATTCTCGACCAGGGCCGGCTGGTGGCCGAGGGCCGGCCGCGCGATCTGATCCGCGACATCGCCGCCGGCGTGGTCGAAATCGAGACCGATACACCCCAGCGCGTCCGCGAGTGCCTGGAAGCGACCGAGGGCGTGCACAGCGTCGC
>CAZSGS010000031.1:0-11780 GCA_964606365.1 uncultured Wenzhouxiangella sp.
AGCCTTTTTTTTGAGTTAATCCTTTAACGACATCTAAAAAACCTTTTTTTGCCATTATTCCCTCCACCTGGAACAGTCAAGACAATTACCGATATATCTGCGTAATAGCGAGATGAGACAGGAGCGGAAAAAACGTTCTCCAACACGTCATTCCGGGGACAACCGTGAAGGCCGTCGACACCAGCCGTCAGCCGCCTTCGGTTACACTTGTGCGATGCCTTCAATCCAGTCTTTCGAGGCCTTGATGAGTCAAGATTCGCATCCTTTCGTCACCGCAGAGTCATTTTCCCCGGACGCGCTCCGCAAGGCGCTGGACGACGCCTGGCACAAGGACGAGGGCGAGCATGTCCGCTTCCTGCTCGAACATGTTCCGCTCGACGCCGGCCAGCGCGAACGCATTCGCGATGACGCCCTGGACCTGGTCAAGCGCGTGCGCGAGCGCAGCCGGGATGCCGGCGTGATGGAAGCGTTCATGCGTGAGTACGACCTGTCCTCCGAGGAAGGCGTGATCCTGATGTGCCTGGCCGAGGCGCTGCTGAGAATCCCCGACAACGATACCGCCGAGCAGCTGATTTCCGACAAGCTCTCCGATGCCGACTGGGAATCGCACCTGGGCAAGAGTTCTTCGGTGTTCGTCAACGCCGGGACCTGGGGCCTGATGTTGACCGGTCGCCTGGTCAGCGTGGCGGGTTCGGACAAGCGCAGCATCGGCACGGTGCTCTCGAAGATCGCCAACAAGTCGGGCGAGCCGGTCGTTCGCACGGCCATTCGCCAGGCCATGCGCATCATGGGGCATCAGTACGTGATGGGGCGCAGCATCGAAGAGGCGATGGAGCGATCGAAGAAGAAGCATAACAAGCGCTTCCGCTACTCCTTCGACATGCTCGGGGAGGCCGCGCTGACCGCTGCCGACGCCCGCCGCTACTTCGATTCCTACGCCAATGCCATCGACGCGATCGGCCGGGGCGTCGAGGGCGGCGACGTGTTCGCGCTGCCGAGCATTTCGGTCAAGCTGTCGGCGTTGCATCCTCGCTATGAGCATGCCCAGCATGCGCGCATCATGGATGAGCTGGTACCGCGCCTGCGCGACCTGGCCCGCCGCGCGCGCAGGGCCGGGATCGCCCTGACGGTCGATGCGGAGGAGGCCGATCGCCTGATGCCTTCCTTCGACGCCTTCGCCGCCGTGCTGGCCGACCCCGAGCTGGCCGGCTGGGACGGCTTCGGCCTGGCCCTCCAGGCCTACCAGCGCCGCGCCTGGGCCGCGATCGACTGGTTGGCCGAACAGGCACGCCAGACCGGCCATCGAATCCCCATCCGCCTGGTCAAGGGGGCCTACTGGGATACCGAGATCAAGCTCTCCCAGATCGAGGGTGTCGAGGGCTACCCGGTGTTCACGCGCAAGGCCAATACGGATCTGTCCTACATCGCCTGCGCGGGCAAACTGTTGTCCTTGCCCGACTGTTTCTACCCGCAGTTCGCCACGCACAACGCACACACCATCGCGACGATCGGCGAACTGGCCGGAGACAACAGCGAGTACGAGTATCAGCGCCTGCATGGCATGGGCCAGCAGCTCTACGAGGAAGTGCTCGACAACGACCGGTACAACGGCCAGTGCCGTGTCTACGCGCCGGTCGGCAACCACAAGGACCTGCTCCCCTACCTGGTACGGCGGCTGCTGGAAAACGGGGCCAATACCTCGTTCGTCAACCGCATCGTCGACGAGAAGCTTCCGGCGGAGAAGGTGGTCGACGACCCCATCGCCGAAGTGCTGTCACATTCGAACATGTCGCATCCGCGCATTCCCCTGCCGGCCGACATTTACGGCAGTGAACGTCGCAATAGTCGCGGCATCCACATCGCGCGCGATTCGGAGTTGCAGGCGCTCAAGCAGGGCATGGAAAAAGCCCTCGGGCGAGAGTGGTCGGCCGCGCCCACCGGCCCTGCCGCCCGCGCCGGGGGCGATGGCACGCTCCATTCGCCAACGGATACCGGGCTGGTCGTGGGCCGGGTCGAGTGGACGGCGGTCGACTCGGTGGCGGACGCGGTCTCGGCGGCGGTTGCCGCCCAGCCGGACTGGGACCGCCGCGGTGCCGCCGAGCGCGCCGACATTCTCGACCGGATCGGTGATCTCTACGAACAGCACTGCGCCGAATTGATGGCGATCTGCACCCGTGAAGGGGGGAAATCGCTGCCCGACGGCATCGCGGAAGTCCGCGAGGCCGTCGATTTCTGCCGCTACTACGCCATGCAGGCGAGGAAGGAACTGTCCGAGCCGGTGGAACTGCCCGGTCCGACCGGCGAATCCAATACGCTTCGGATGCACGGCAAGGGCGTTTTCGTGTGTATCAGCCCGTGGAACTTCCCGCTGGCGATCTTCACCGGCCAGGTCGTGGCCGCGCTGGTCACCGGCAACGCGGTAATGGCCAAGCCGGCCGAACAGACGCCACTGGTCGCCGCGCGTGCGGTAGCGTTGATGCACGAGGCCGGCGTGCCGGCCGATGTATTGCAGTGCCTGCCGGGTGACGGCAAGGTCGGGGCGGCGCTCACCGGCGATCAGCGCATTGCCGGCGTGGCCTTCACCGGCTCCACCGAAGTCGCGCGCATCATCAATCGCACCCTGGCCGGGCGCGAGGGCCCGATCGCCACCCTGATCGCCGAGACCGGCGGACAGAACGCCATGATCGTCGACTCCTCGGCGTTGCCGGAGCAGGTGGTCCAGGACGTCATCCACTCGGCCTTCCTGAGCGCCGGCCAGCGCTGCTCTGCTTTGCGCGTGCTCTACGTGCAGGAAGACGTCGCCGACCGCATGCTGACCATGCTCGCCGGCGCGATGGACGAGATTGCCGTCGGTGATCCCGGGCTGCTCGAGACCGATATCGGTCCGGTGATCGACGAGGGTCAGCTCGAAATGCTCGATGAGCACGCCGAACGCATGAATCGCGAGGCGAAGCTGATCGCCAGGACGCCGCTGCGAAAAGACCTGCCGCCCGGTCACTGGTTCGCCCCCTGCGCCTACGAGATTGACGGCATCGAACGGCTCGAACGCGAGGTTTTCGGTCCCGTCCTGCACGTGGTGCGCTACAAGTCCAGCGAGCTCGACAAGGTCATCGACAGGATCAACGGCACGGGCTACGGCCTGACGCTGGGCGTCCACAGCCGCATCGACCGGGTCTATCGGCATATCGCGCACCGGGCACAGGTGGGCAATGCCTACGTCAATCGAAACATGACCGGAGCGGTGGTCGGCGTCCAGCCCTTCGGCGGCGAGGGGCTGTCCGGTACCGGCCCGAAGGCCGGCGGCCCGCACTACCTCTACCGCTTCGTCACCGAGCGCACGCTGACCAACAACACGGCGGCCATCGGCGGCAACGCATCGCTGATGGCGTTGTCGGATTGAACGGACCGGATCGACGCATGCAAGAATCGTTCGGCTTGAGGCAACGCCGGTGTAGTCAATCGCGTGATTAGCGGGATGCCCCTCTGATGTACGAATCGTTCTACGGTCTGACCGAACGCCCGTTCTCGATCACGCCCAACCCGCGTTTTGTCTATCTGAGCCAGCGCCATCGCGATGCGCTCGCTCATCTGCTCTACGGTGTGGGGCAGGGCGGTAGCGGCGGTTTCGTGCAGCTTACCGGCGAGGTGGGTACCGGCAAGACCACGCTGTGTCGCGTCGTGCTCGAGCAGGTGCCCGAGAACACGCGCATTGCCCTGATCCTCAACCCCATGCTCTCGCCGGCCGAGCTGTTGCGGGCCGTCTGCCGCGAGCTCGAAATCTCCATCGAGGGCACCGACGGCAGCCTGCAGCAGCTGCAGGAACGCCTCAACGGCTATCTGCTCGAGCGCCACGCCGAGGGCGAGCGCGTGGTGCTGATCATCGATGAAGCCCAGAACATGAGCCGGGAGGGTCTCGAACAGATCAGGCTGCTGACCAACCTGGAGACGGCCACCGACAAGTTGCTGCAGATCATCCTGATCGGGCAGCCGGAGCTGCGCGAATTGCTTTCCCGACCGGAGCTGCGCCAGCTCGCCCAGCGCATCACGGCCCGCTATCATCTCGACCCCCTCAGCGAGTCCGAGACCGAAGCCTATATTCGTCATCGCCTGCAGATCGCCGGCGCCGAACGCTGCCCCTTCACCGAAGACGGGTTGCATGCACTCTTCAGCACGTCCGAGGGCGTGCCGCGCCTGGTCAACATCATCGCCGACCGGGCCCTGATGGCCGGCTACGCCCGCGAGGAGGATCGGATCGGCGCCGGGCTGGTCCGGGCGGCCGCCCGCGAGGTGGCCGGTGAGGAAGAGGAGCGCGACGGCGGCTGGCTGCGGGGGCTTGTCGCTGCCGTGGTCCTCGTCGCGGTCCTGGCCGGGGGCGGTGCGGTGTCCTGGCTCATGCTCCAGCCGAATGCCGAGAGTTCGGCCGCGACTCACTCGGCCTGGGAAGTCATGCTCGACAACGCCAGTGCCGCGACGGCGTGGACCGAGCTGGCGGCGCTGTGGCCGGCAATGAGCGCCGATGAGGTCTCGAAGGCCTGCCGGACCGAAGGCGGGGAAGCGCTGGCCTGCCTGCAGCTGCGCGGCAACTGGTCGTTCGTCGCCGAGATCGACCTGCCGGTGGTTCTGCGCCTGGCCGAGCCGTCTGCCGCCCACGTTCTGCTGGTCGGCCTCAACGAGGGCGACGCGATTCTGCGTCACGGCGGTCAGGACTGGCGCGTTCCCCGCAACCAGCTCGAACGGCGCTGGCGCGGGGATCTGCTGGTGGCCTGGCCCGACAGCGGTGACTTGCTCAAGCGCGGCGACTCCGGGCCAGCGGTTGCGCGCATGAAGCGTCTCGCCAGCGAGTCGGGGTTCGAGCCATGGACGGGTGGGGTCGACCGCAATTATGATGACGCCTTCCGCGACTGGGTGGTGGCCTTCCAGCGGCGGCACGGGATCAACGACGACGGCGTTATCGGACCGGCGACCCGTCTCTTCCTGCGTGCCCCCCATCAGAATGCACCGCTGCTGCTGACCGAAAACGACGGAGCCTGATCGTGTCTTTCATACTCGATGCCCTGCGCAAGTCCGATGCCCGCCGGCAGCAGTCCGGCGCCCCGGGGCTGAATTCGCCCGAACCCCCGCGGCCGCCGCGCCGACGGCGCCGCGGTGTACTGGTCTGGTTGGCTGCGTCGCTGGTGCTGCTGGCGGCGGTGGCGGCGGCTGTCTACGTGCTGCGCCCGACGTGGTTGTCCCAGGCGCCGAACGTGGCCGAGCAGGCGCGCGACAGCGAGACGCCAGTCGACGCCCCGGAACCTTCGGAGTCGGCCGCGGATCGACGAGGCGCCGATTCCGCCGACGAGTCCAGCGCCGAGGAGGACAATTCCGGGCGGACGGGGCCGGAAGAAGCGGACCGGGCCGACTCGGTTGCGCGGGAGACGTCCGAGGAGCAGTCGGACGAGGGCAGCGAATCGGCATCCAGGGATCGGCGCGCGCCCGTTCCGGCCAGCCCCGAGCGCACGGTCAGCCGCGAAGCGCCGCGGCGGGAAACGGTGCCCGTTCCCGCCGAAGAGGCCACCGAAGAACTCGAGCGCCGGATCGCGGAAGAATCGGACCGCCGCCGCGAGGAAGAATCGACGGCGCGGGAGGCGTCGACGGACGACGAGCGTTCGGTTCGCCGGCGTCAATCCGACTCGGCCGAAGGGGATGGTTCGGAATCCGCGCCGAGTGCGCTCAACGACGGTGTCGCCGAATATGTGCAGCACTGGGATTTGCCGCTTTCCGTGCGCCGCAGCCTGCCCGAACTCGATCTCAGTATCCACGTCTTCTCTCCCGACGAGGCCGAGCGTTTCGTGTTGATCAACGGCGAGCGCTACCGCTCCGGCGACAGCATCGGTGAAGTGGAGATCGTCAATATCAATCGCGACGGCGCGGTCGTCGATTTCCGTTCGCATCGTTTCCTGCTAGCACCGCGATGATCGATTCGGCGGGACTGCGCCGCCGGCGGCTTGCCTGGCCGTGGGTGCTGACCGCCTTCAGCCTGGCCATGCTGATCATTCGAGTCCATGCCGAATGGATGGTGGGCGAGGCCGGCGATGCGTGGATTCGCTCCTGGGGATTCGTGCCCGCCCAAGTGCTGGCGGCCCTGGCGCAGCTTCCCGATCATTGGAACAGCGCGGATCTGCTGGGCCTGTTCACTTCCCTGTTCGTTCACGGCGACTGGCTGCACCTGGCCGGCAACCTGGCCTATCTGCTGGTATTCGGCATCACCGTCGAACGGGCCATCGGTCACTGGGGCCTGGCGCTGAGCTTCCTGTTGCTGGGGGCCGCCGCCAACCTGTTCCTTGCCTGGCAGCTCGGTGATACGCAAACGCCCGTCATCGGTGCCAGCGGCGGGGTGTCCGCCCTGGTCGGCATCTACCTGGGCTTGTTCCCGGTCAGCCGGATGGGGCTGTGGTTGCCGCTGGGGCTCTACCTCCAGTTCGCCCGCGTCCCCGCCGTGCTCGTTATCGGGTCGTGGTTCACGCTGCAGCTGATCTACACCGTATTCGGCAGCCCGGACGGCGCCGTCGCCTGGTGGGCCCACGTGGCGGGATTCGTCGCCGGGGTGGTGGTGGCGCTCGCGCTTCGCCCCTTCCCGGCCCTGGCCGATCTCAGCCTGCAGGACGAGTAGGGCCCCGGTGGTCGGGGCAGGGTAGTTGTGGTAGTGTTTTCGGCGCTTCCGGCGCCGAACCGCCGCAGCACGGACAAGACCAACGCCCAATGACGAGAACAAAACTGACGGGGACGCTCAATCAATGAACAGCACTCATCAACAACCCGCCGGGGACGCCGGCAGCCAGAGCGGCTGGCTCAATCGCGCGCTCAACTTCATCGAGGTGGTCGGCAACAAGCTGCCCGACCCGGCGATGCTCTTCCTCTTGCTGATGATCGTGGTCTGGATCCTGTCCTGGCTGTTGTCGGGAATCCAGTTCGGCGCCCAGCACCCCTCTTCGGGAGAGGCGATCACCATCACCAACCTGCTCACCGGTGAGCAACTGGTGAGTTTCCTGACCACCATGGTCACGACCTTTACCAGTTTCGCGCCACTGGGCGTGGTCCTCGTCGCCATGCTCGGCGTTGGCGTGGCCGAGAAGAGCGGTTACATCAACGCGTTGCTGAAGAAGCTGCTCGCCTTCACGCCCAAGATGCTCCTGACGCCGATGCTGATTCTCATCGCCATCGTCAGTCACACGGCCGTCGATGCCGGATACGTGGTTGTGATTCCGCTCGGCGGCATCATCTTCTATGCCGCCGGAAGGCATCCCCTGGCCGGCATCGCCGCGGCATTCGCCGGTGTCTCCGGGGGATTCTCGGCCAATTTCATTCCCTCGGCGATCGATCCGCTGTTGATGGGCTTCACCCAGCCGGCCGCGCAGTTGATTGACGACGGGCTGAACCTGCATCCGCTGATCAACTACTACTTCACCGCCGCATCCTGCCTGCTGATCGTGCTGCTGGGCTGGTGGCTGACCGATCGCGTGGTCGAACCGCGCCTGGCGGATACACCGCTCGACGGTGACGACGACGACATGCCCGAGATGCATCCCATCGAGGCGAAGGAAGCCCGTGCGATGTGGGTCGCGACCACGGTCATGGCCGTGGGGTTCGTGCTGTTGATCCTGTCCCTGTTCCCGGAAACGTCGCCGTTCCGTGATCCCGACAGCGGCATGCTGACCGACTTCTCGGCCCCGATCATGCAGTCCATCGTGCCGCTGATCTTCATCTTCTTCGTATTGCCCGGCGTGATCTACGGCTTCATGACCGGCAGCTTCGGGAAGAGCAAGGACGTCGTCGACGCCATGTCGGAATCCATGGGGTCGATGGCCTACTACATCGTCATGGCTTTCTTCTGCGCGCTGTTCGTCGCCGAGTTCGGCCGCTCCGGACTGGGTGTGCTGCTGGCCGTCGAGGGCGGCAACTTCCTGCGCGAGCTCGCCCTGCCGGGCGGGGCGACGCTGTTCGGGATCATCATCCTGGTCGGCTTCGTCAATCTGTTCGTCGGTTCGGCTTCGGCCAAGTGGGCGCTGCTCGCGCCGATCTTCGTGCCCATGCTCATGCAGGTCGGTTTCTCGCCCGAACTCACCCAGGCCGCCTACCGCGTGGGGGATTCCTCGACCAACATCGTCACCCCGCTGATGCCCTACTTCCCGCTGGTGGTGGTGTACTGCCAGCGCTACGTCAAGGGCACGGGTATCGGCACCCTCGTGTCGATGATGCTGCCTTACTCCGTGGTGTTCCTGCTGGTGTGGTCGGTCTTCCTGATCGGCTACTGGATGCTCGGATTACCGCTCGGGCCGGGCACGAGCTACGTCTACCCCGCTGCGGGCGGATAAGCGCTACCTGTCGATCCAGCCGGCCGGGTCCACCGGCCGGCCGCCCTGGCGCAGCTCGAAGTAGACCGCGGACTCGTTGACGCCGCCCGAGCGACCCGCCAGGGCAACCACGTCGCCCGGCGCCACCCAGTCCCCGACGTCGAGCATCAGCGCTTCGTTGTGGGCATAGAGGCTCATGTATTCATCGCCGTGGTCGATGATCAGCAACAGGCCGTAGCCCCGAAGCCACTCGGCGTAGGCGACGCGGCCATGGGCAATGCTCTTGACCTCTTCGCCGGTGTCGGCCTCGATCAGCCAGCCCGTCCACTGCAGCTCGCCGCTTCGATGGTCGCCGTAGGCCTGCAGTAGCCGGCCGGAGACCGGCATGTCCAGCTCGCCGCGCAGTTCCTGGAAGGGCGGGATGGCGATGTCGGCGGGTACGTCGGCGAGCACGTCGGCGAGCTGCTCGAGCAAGCGCGTGAGTTCGGCCGCGTCGCGCTCGAGGTCGGCCAGGCGCTCACGATCGCTGGCCAGGCGCTGATCGAGGGCGTCGAGCGCTTCTCCGCGCTGCGCCATGGCCGCCTCGAGGCGGCGGGTTTCGCGGCGGCGCTCTTCCAGCAGGTCGTTCAGCCGTTCGGCTTCGGCCGCCAGCTCGGCGCGCGTGCCTTCCAGCGCGGCGACGGTCTCGCGCAGTTCCTCGATCGCCGCCAGCCGCGCCCGCGACAGGTATCCGTGGTAGGCCAGCCGACGAGAGAGCCGCCTGGGATCGTCCTGATTGAGCAGCATCTTCAGGCGCGACTGGCTGCCCTGCCGGTAAGCGGTGGCAAGCTGCAGGGCCAGTTCGGACGCGCGCTCGCCGGCCCGGTGTTCGAGCGTCGACCGGCGCGACTCGAGCCGGTCGATTTCCGACCTGACCTCCGAGAGCGCCTGGTCGGTCTCGGTCTGCGCCCGCCGCGAGCGGCCGACGGCCCGCTCGGCTTCGGCCAGTTGCCCGAGCAGGCGATCCCGATCACCGAGGTTGTTGTCGATGCGCGACTGGATCTGGTCGATCTCGGATCGCACCCGATCGAGTTCCGCCTCGACGGCTTCGCGGTCTTCCTGCGCCCGCGACGATGACGCGGCGATGCCGAGCAGCGCCGCCGCCACGAGCGCGGAAACGAGCCTGCCGAGGGTGCCCACGGTTTCAGTCGGTCCGGATCAGGGAACGGCCGGTCATCTCCTCGGGCTGGGGCAGGTCGAGCAGGGCGAGCAGGGTCGGCGCGATATCGCGCAGGCTGCCGCCGTCTCGCAGTTGCAGCGTGCGCGCGCCGTAGTAGACCAGCGGTACCGGGTTGGTGGTATGCGAGGTATGCGCCTGGCCCGTAGCGGGGTCGCTCATCTGTTCGACGTTGCCGTGATCGGCGGTGATCAGCGCCTCTCCGCCGGCGCGCTCGAGTACCGGCAGGACCTCGCCGAGCACGCGATCGACCGCCTCGACCGCCGCCACGGCGGCGTCGAACTTGCCGCTGTGGCCGACCATGTCGGGGTTGGCGACATTGCAGACGATGACGTCGTAGCCCCCGCCTTCGATCGCCGCTACCAGCGCCTTCGTCAGGGCCGGTGCGCTCATCTCGGGCTGCAGGTCGTAGGTGGCCACGCCCGGCGAAGGAATCAGTTTTCTGTCCTCGCCCTCGAACACCTGCTCTTCGCCACCATTGAAGAAGTAGGTCACGTGGGCGTATTTTTCGGTCTCGGCGATGCGCAGTTGGCGCAACCCGGCGGCCGAGAGCTCGGCGCCGAGCAGGTGGTCGAAGCGCTGCGGAGCGAAGGCGACCTCGACCGGCAGGCCGTCGAGATAATGCGTCATGGTCACCATCGTCGACAGGTCCGGGCGCCGGCACTCGAAGCCGTCGAATCCCGGCTCGACGAAGGCGCGGGTGAGCTGGCGAGCGCGATCGGCCCGGAAGTTGATGAATATCACCGCATCCCCGTCGGCCACCCTGCGGCCGTCGCCGATCAGCGTCGGTTTGACGAACTCATCGTTCTCGTCGCGGGAATAGGCCGCCTGCAGGGCTTGCGAGGCGGTGTCGGCCGAAAATTCCGCCCGCGCATCGACGATGGCATCCCAGGCGAGCTGCGTGCGATCCCAGCGCTGGTCGCGGTCCATGGCGTAATAACGTCCGCACACGCTGGCGATGCGCGCGCGGTCGCTGTCGGCGACGGCCGCTTCCAGGCGGGCGATCGATTCGGCGGCACTGCGCGGCGCCACGTCCCGGCCGTCGAGGAAGATGTGTACGGCCACTTCCGGTGCGCCGTTGTCGAGCGCCAGTTCCAGGGTCGCCAGCAGGTGATCCTGGTGGCTGTGGACGCCGCCGGGTGAGAGCAGGCCCAGGATGTGGACACAGCCGCCGGCGACCTTCGCCTTCCCGACGCCCGCGAGAAGGGCGGGGTTGCGCTTGAAGCTCCCGTCCTCGATCGCCTTGCCGATGCGCGTGAGCTCCTGGTAGACGATCCTGCCGGCGCCGAGATTCATGTGGCCGACTTCGGAGTTGCCCATCTGCCCGGCGGGCAGTCCCACCGACTCGCCCGAAGTGTCCAGCAGGGTGCGGGGGCGATTGGCCCAGACCGCGTCCCAGTTGGGCGTGTGGCCGGTCGTGATGGCATTGTCGTCGGCAGCTTCGCGCTGCCCCCAGCCATCGAGAATCAACAGCATCAGCGGGCGGGCTCGTGACATCGTTCCTCGAACTGTGGCGTGTGTCGGATGGCTTCGATTATCACACAGCCGGCCGGCCGGGTGCTGGCAACAAGGCGCCAGATCAACGATAATGGGCGGCTTTACGCGAGCCGATTCATTCCATGGAACAAGCCCTCGAGTTCATTGGCAACCACCCGTTGCTGACCGGTGCGCTGGGCGCGGCAGTCGTCGCGCTACTCGCCTACGAGGTCAGCCGCCTGTTTCGCAAGTGGAAGGAACTGGGCACGCTCGAGGCGGTCCAGCTGCTCAATCGCGAAGATCCGATCGTGCTGGATGTTTCCAATAGTACCGACTACGCCAAGGGGCATATCCGCGGGGCGCTCCACATGCCGCCCTCGCGCATCGAGGCCGGCAACCAGCAGTTGCTCAAGCACCGCGAGCAGCCGCTGCTGGTCTATTGCCGCAACAACCAGGTCGCGCCGCAGATGGCCTCGCGCCTGGTCAAGCTCGGGTTCACCAATGTCAACGTGCTCGCCGGCGGGCTGACGCAGTGGATCAGCGATCAGCAGCCGGTGTCGCGCCACAAGGGCGCGGGCAAGTCGGAGTCCGGAAAGGACAAGAAGTCGAAGCGCAAGCAGAAGACGGAGAAGGATCAGGCGGAGTAACCTGATCACCGTTCGATATATTTTTCAACTTAATCATAGAACTGAAAAGGAAAGTTAAAGTTATGGCGGAAGAGAATCAACAGGGCGCGGCCAACAGCGGCCAGGAAGCGC
>CAZSGS010000031.1:11790-13591 GCA_964606365.1 uncultured Wenzhouxiangella sp.
ATCTCAAGGACGCGTCCTTCGAGGCCCCGAACGTGCTCGAACTCGAGCAGAGCGGGAGCGAGCCGGATGTCAGCATCAACATGTCCCAGCGCAGCGAGAACATGGGCGAAGGCCGCTACCACATCGTGCTGCAGGTCACCGTGACTTCAAAGCAGGGCGACAAGACGGCCTTCCTGTGCGAAGTCCAGTTCGGCGGCTTCTTTCAGCTGACGGGCTTCAGCGAGCAGCAGATTCCCTACGTCATCAACGTGCTGTGCCCGAACGTGATCTTCCCCTATTGCCGTTCGCAGATCGGCGCACTGGTCAGCGCCGGTGGCTTCTTCATGCCGCCGCTGCAGCCGGTCAACTTCGAAGCGGTGTTCCGTCAGCGACTCGAAGAAGCCCGCAAGCAGCAGGGCGAGGCAGAGCAAGCGGCCGAAGAAGGCGAGTAAGCGCTTGCCGGGCATGGCCACCACAATCGCGGTACTCGGCGCCGGTTCCTGGGGCACGGCGCTGGGCATGCAGCTGGCCCGGCAGGGCCACGACGTCCGGCTCTGGGCCCGCGACGCCGAGCGCGCCGCGGCCATGGAGCACGATCGCGTCAACCAACGCTACCTGCCCGACAGCCCGTTTCCGGAGTCGCTGCACGTTTGCGCCGATTTCGAAGGCGCCTGTTCCGACGCCGATCGCCTGCTGGTGGTCACGCCCAGCCACGCCTTTGGCGAGACCCTCGACCGGATCGCGCGGTTCGTGACACCCGCGACCGGCCTGGCCTGGGCCAGCAAGGGTTTCGAGCCGGGCACAGGCCGACTGCTGCACGAGTCGGCCGAGGAGCGTTTTGGCAGAGAGATTCCGCTGGCGCTCATTACCGGGCCGTCTTTCGCGCGCGAAGTGGCTGAAGGTCTCCCCACCGCCGTGACCGTGGCCGCCACCGATCCGGCGTTCGGGCAGGCCTGGGCGGCGCTGCTGCACGGCAGCAATTTCCGGGCCTACTACACGGCCGACCTGGTCGGCGCCGAGCTCGGCGGCGCCATCAAGAACGTGCTGGCGGTTGCCTGCGGCATCGCCGACGGGCTCGGCCTGGGTGACAACACCCGGGCCGCCCTGATCACCCGCGGGCTGGCCGAGATGCGCCGGCTGGGCCGGGCCCTGGGTGCCGACGATCACACCCTGATGGGGCTGGCGGGGGTGGGTGACCTGGTGCTCACTTGTACCGGCGACCAATCGCGCAACCGGCGCCTGGGGCTGGCCCTGGGGCAGGGGCGCTCGGTCGACGAGGCCGTGGCCGAGATCGGGCAGGTGGTCGAAGGCATCAAGACCGCCGAGGAGGTCATGCGCCTGGCCGAACGAGCGGGCGTGGAAATGCCGATTGCCGAGCAGGTCCACGGCATCCTCTTTCGCGGCTGGAGCGCGGGCAAGGGGGTCCGGGTGCTGATGGAGCGCGATCTCAAGGCAGAGACCGAGTAGCCCCGACGCTCGCCCGGCCCGTTCGGGCCGTTCCATTTTGATTCCGTTTTCCTTTTTCGAGGCTGGCGCCCGCGGCTGCGGGCGCTCGGGTGCCGTGGGGGCGTGTCGATCGAAAAATGGACTTCGACAAGGCTTGAATCGCCCCGGGCTTGGGCGTAAAGTAGGTTCGGCTGACACAAGATCTTGTGGTACAGCCGGGGTTTTGGCACAACGGGTTGTGAACAAGGCGGTGGACAGCCTGTGCATAACCGGTACTAGCACACAATAATCAAGAGGTTGCGGCATGAGCGTTTCGGCAGAATCTTTGACGGCCGCGCTTCCGGATATTGCCTTCCAGGAAGCGTCGCTGGATATC
>CAZSGS010000032.1:0-13336 GCA_964606365.1 uncultured Wenzhouxiangella sp.
AGGTTCAGCCACTGCGACTGGCCGTCCTCGGGCCGAAGCTGAAAACGCTCCCACTCGGTGGTGACGCGCCTGCGCATGCGCTCGCCGACCGGCGGCGGGCCCTGCGGGAAGTGATCGTGCAGGACCGGCTCGCTGACGAGCAGGCCGGAGACGTCGAGTGCGGCCATCCAGTCATGGTTCGCGTCAGGCACGGCTATCGTGCTCCTTCGATGAGGCTCTGCGGCAGAATATACAGAAGGCCGGCCGGGAAGATGCGCACTGAGCGCAGGGCGAAGCGCTTCGCGGCGGCGTCGGGTTCGGATGTGCGGTCTCGCCGGGGCTGATCGCCTCGACCTGGTCCAGCAGCTTCGCAAGGCCCGAGCATTGGCTCAGAAGCGGGTTGTCGAGGACTTCCAGGTCGGCGTCCAGGCTGACCAGGGCCGCCAGCCCGTCGAGGTTCTCCAGTAGTGCATTGTTGTCAATTCCAAGGGCGGCATAGGTCGTGCCGATCGTGGTCAGACCCGACAAGCCGTCGAGATCCGTCAGCGATGGATTGAACCGGATCCTCAACCCGTCCAGGGAGGTGATCGTGGGCAATCCGTCCAGATTCTCCAGGACCGGGTTCCCCGTGATGCTCAGGGCCGCGCTGAAGTCGGTCAGGCCGGAAAGGCCTGCGATATTCGACAATGCATCGTTGTCGCTGATGTTCATGCTGGCGCCAACGGATCCCAATCCGGACAGATCGTCGAGGTCGACGAGGGCGTCGTTGTTCTCGATGACCAACGACGCAGCGATATTGGTCAAGCCCGACAATCCGGACAGATCGTCCAGCGTCTGGTTGTCCCACAGTATCAGGGCGCCCTGGAACAGGTTGCTTACGCCTTCCAGCCCGGCGACATCGGCCAGTTCCGGGTTGCCCGTGATGAACAACGGGCCGCCGAGTGATTCCAGGCCGGACAGCCCGCTGATGCTTGCCAGAGCCGGGTTGTTGGCGATCTCGACCCAGCGCGCGCTGACCAGTCCGGAAAGACCGTCCAGGCTGGTCAGATTCGCGTTGTTCTGAATCAGAATGCTGCTCCCGAAATCGGCTGTGACAATGCCGGACAGCGGAGACAGGTCAGAAATGTCGCCGCCCGAGATGGTCAATACGCCGGTGATGGTGTCGCACGGCCCATGGATGGCCTGGAACTCTTCGACCTGGGATTGCGAGGAAAGCGTGATCGAATCCGGCGTGCAGTTGACCGCCTGCAGTGGTGCCGACAGCATCGCCCCGACAATCAGAACCGGGACCCCTGCCCCAAGGCCTCTGCTGTTTGTCAGTCCGGCCAGAAGGCGGGTGACGATGCTCACGGCTGCCACGAATGCATCGCAGCGGACGCGCATTGAACAGGTATGTGCCAGAGCGCTCCGGGAACCCGGCACCGGCTACCAGTCGATCTGCGACGACACACCGCTGGGCTCCCAGGTTACGGTCATGGATTCATAGGTCAGGCTGATCGTTTCACGGAAGGGAATTGCCAGGTCGTCCTCCTGTGATGAGTGGCCGGGAAGAATGCTGACCATATGGGCATTCTCCAGGACCACGGTCACATAAACCTGTTCGGCACCGGCTTGTGTAGGCCTGATGAACTGCAGCGTCACGGTGGTCAGAAGTTCGTTGTTCTTGAGCGCGGCGAGCAGTTTCGGACTTGCAGGATCCACATCCTTGAGCAGACGGACGGGCCGATGCTGCGTTCCCTCTCCGGGAAGACCGGTTGCGGCATCGTACTCGGCGCTGATGCTGCTCCCGAACGCCTTGATCGCGATTTCTCCCTCGTGGCCTGCGTCGGTTACGCCGCCTTCGATCTCGCCCTGAACCTCTCCGATGATAGTTGCATATGCATCAAGCGCGGCATGCGCGGCGGATGGTACCAGGGTCGCTGCACATGCGAACAATCCAAGGCCCGTCAGGCAGGTCGTCGTGTTGCGGATAAAGTTGTTCACAAGGCACTCCTGTGGTTCGGATTCGTTCAGGGCCCGACAATGACCGGGCGCGTTTCGATCTGCCGTTTCAGGCCGGGGCTCCGGCCGGAATGCGCCCGGGTACTCGGGGTTCCACAAGTCCAAAGCGCAATCGAAGGGACAATCCGCCATTCGCGGTGCGCAGGCGGTGTTTCAGAGCCGGCAGGCAGTCCGGTAGACTGGATCAACGTGCAGCTCGGCCAGAGCAACGCTGGATTCGCCCAGCAGGGTTGCGCCTTCTTCGGCGAATCCCTGCAGCTCCAGTGCAAGGCCGGCGAGGCATTTGGAGATGCCGATTGCATAGATGTTGGTCGCCGACGTTCCCAGCAACTTCAATGCCTCACGAGCGGCGCGCTCGGCGGCTGCCGGATTCGGAACCTGGAGTTCTGCGAAGGCGATGGAGATCAGCGGATAGGCCGTCATGTAGTGTTCGGGAAGCGTTTCGCTGAAGATCTCGTAGGCTCGTCGGTGAAGCGGAAGGGCTTCGACGAAGCGTCCCTGTCGGCCGATGACGGTACCCAGGTTCTGACTATGACCCGCGACCAGGCGGTGTTCGGGGCCATACTTGTGTTCAGACAGCGCCAGCAACTCCCGAAACGCTGTTTCGGCCCCCGCCATGTCGCCTCTTCTCATCAGTAGTACGGCAAGATTATTCAGTGCGGAAATCGTGGCGCCGTGCGCCGGGCCAAGGCGCGATTCGTAGATTTCGAGCGCCGCGCGAAACGCGGCTTCGGATTCGTCGAATCGGTTCTGGTTCGAGGCCGTCGTCCCTGCCTGGGCATGAATCAGCGCCATTGACAGGCTCTGGCGGCCGAAGAGCTCGAAAGCCAACGCTTCGGCCTCGTTCAGTAGAGTCGCCGCGTCCTTTGGAGATTCTGTATCGATCAGACCTGAAAGCCCAACCAGGGCGTTGATCAGCGGTCTGGCCGATTCTTCGGGGGTCCGTCTGAGCTTCTCGATGGCCGTTCCATACAGCTGCTTCGCCTCGTCGATATCTCCCAGTGCGACTTGCAGGTCAGCCGAATTGGCTTCGGCAGCACCTGCGCGCGGATCCTGCTCGGAATAAAGGCGCTGTGCCAGCAGCATCTCTTCATTCCGATATCGAAGCGCCCTCAGGTAATCGCCTTTTGCCTGGTATTGACCGGCCAGCCTCGAATGACTGTCGAGCACCTCGGCCGATTCATCACCGAAGACACCGCGCTGGAGCGCCAGAGCTTCTTCTCCGAGTTCGATGGCCTTGTCGTGCTGGTCGAGACTCGCATACACGCCGGCGATCGAGTCCATCAGCGTGGCCCGCAGGGAGACATCATCGACTTCTTCGGCCCGTAGCCGCTCGACGCCGAGATCGAGCGCCTCGACCACGGTGATCGAACTGCCACGCTCGGGATCGGCCGGCGCGAACGGGTCCGGGCTTTCGAGCAGGTTGACCATGAAGGTCTCGGCCGCCAGCGCGCGCTGCTTCTCGAATGCGAGTTGTCGGCTGTAGAGCGTGACCGTTGTCAGGTAGGCGGCAATGGCCAAAAAGCCGACCAGCACGATCGGTACCAACCAGGGTCTGCGCCGTGCGAGCTTGACGAAGCGATAAGCGAGAGAGTCCGAGCGCGCCAGCACCGGCCGGTGGTCGAGATAGCGCTGCAAGTCATCGCGCATGTCGAGCGCGGAACCGTAGCGACGACCGGGCTCGTCATGCATCGCCTTGCAGATGATGGCATCGAGATCCCCGGCCACTTTCCGTCTTTCGCTGCTATCGTCGATCATCCGGCTCGGTGGGACGACGACGGTTTCACCGGGCGGGGGGGCGTTGAATGGCCGCTTGCCGGTGACCAGCTGGTAGGCGATCAGGCCGACCTGGTAGATGTCCGAGGCCGTGGTGATCGGCTGGCCGGCATGCTGCTCGGGACTGCCGTAGCCGGGCGTGAGCAGCGCAAGGCCGGTTCGGGTCCAGGTTTCGGCCTCCGGCATGGTGCTGGGATCGAGCAGCTTTGATATGCCGAAGTCCAGCAGCGAAACCTGCCCTTCCGCGGTGACCAGGATATTCGAGGGCTTGATGTCGCGGTGGACGATCAGGTGCTTGTGCGCGTGGTGCAGCGCCTCGAGTACCTTGATCACCAGCGCAATCCGCGCGCGGATATCGGGCGAGCCGAGTTCGCAGTAGCGGG
Organism: uncultured Wenzhouxiangella sp.; assembly: GCA_964606365.1. GTDB lineage: Bacteria > Pseudomonadota > Gammaproteobacteria > Xanthomonadales > Wenzhouxiangellaceae > Wenzhouxiangella. The sequence continues at coordinate 4,140 of CAZSGS010000032.1, forward strand.
TAATCGGCACGCCGTCGATGAACTCCAGCACCAGATACGGTCGTCCATCCTCGAGGGCGCCGCCGTCGAGGATGCGGGCAATCGACGGGTGTTCCAGTGCCGACAGGATCTGGCGCTCAGCCCGGAATCGGGCCACCACGTCGTCGGTATCCAGACCGCGGCGCAGGACCTTGAATGCGGCCTTCTGTTCGAAGTTGCCGTCTTCGCGCCGGGCCAGGTAGACGGTTGCCAGCCCGCCGCGTGCCAGGCGCCGGACAAGACGCCACCCGTCGATGTGCTGTCCGGAAAGGTCTTCGCCGGCCGCTTCTTCCGTGAGAAGCACGTCCCGCCACAGTGTCTCGCGGGCCCTTTCCAGGGGTTCGGAGAGCGCTTTGTCCGGGGTGTCCGATGCGGCCAGCAGCGCCCGCACCCGACGCTCCATTGCGGCGTCTCCGCTACAGCGGGCCCGAACGAAACTCTCGCGTTCGTCGCGGGCAACGGCGAGCGCTTCGCTGAATATCCTGTCGATTGCCTTGTTGGCGGCTCTGTTCACTGTTCATCCGGACCCATCGCGGCGACGAGATAGCCCTTTGCGCGCTGCCACTCGCGTTCGACCGTGCGCACCGACATATCGAGTGCCTCAGCGGTCTCGTCAACACTCAGCCCGGCGAAGTATCGCGATTCGATGATCTTCTCGAGGCGGGGATCGATGTCGGTAATCTCTCTTAGAGCGTTATCCAGCGCGAGAACCGCCAGGCTGTCGTCGCCGATCGCTACCCGATCTTCGTCCAGCAACAGGGGCGCGTTTCCCGATCCGCGCTTCTCGGTGCTTTTCCTGCGCGCGTGATCCACCAGCAGGTGGCGCATGATCGTTGATGCCGCCCGCAGAAAGTGCTTGCGGTTGTTCCATTTTCCGTTGCCGGAAGCCATCCGAAGGAACGCTTCGTGAACGATTGCGGTGGTGTTGAGCGTATGCCCGCGCGCCTCGCGCGAGAGTTGAAAGTGCGCCAGGCGTTTGAGTTCCGGATAGACCGCCTCGATCAATTCACCCAGCGCGCCGGCTTGACCGCGGTCCACGGCATCCAGCAAACGCGCAATCCTTTCGCTTTCGTCGATATCACCATCGGGCATCGCGGGTCGCTCCACGGCATGCCGTTCCCTCCGGCTGCCCTGAACGATTCACGGCACTCCGGATCCAGCAACCACGGCCGACAAGAAGACGGGCATCGGCCGAGGACGCGGAATGTACAAGCAATCGACTTTCGCTTGTGGGCGCGGTCCTGTCGTCTCGATTATGTCAGAAAATCCGGGGATTGGATTGTAGAAACCACCGGAGGGGCAGGGCACACCGGAACTCTCCTCGCTTCCGGTTGGCGGATACGTGATCCGTTTTGCGCTAATGATTGACGGAGACGAAATCGTCCACGCCGGCGTGAGGGGACGCTGAAGACTTGTCGAAGTTCAGCCTTGGGAGTGCACAATCATGTCTTTGCCAAAGTCAGCCATTCCGGGAACCCTGTTCCTTCTGATTGTCGGATTGGCCTCTCCCGCCCTCGCGGCGACGCGGCTGGTCGACGGTGCGGCGGGCGCCGACTCGGGCGACTGCACGGGTAGTGCTTGCGCGACCATCGCTTATGCCGTCGATCAGGCGACCGGGGGCGATACGATCGATATCGCTGATTCGGTGTACACCGAAATGCTGGCGGTCGATAAATCGCTGATTTTCCAGGGTGAAAGCGAGGAAGGCACGATCATTCAGGCCGACCCGGATCCGTTCGTGGCGGCCGGGCGTGTGTTGAATTTGACCGGCGATATTGATCTGACAATGGCCGACCTGACCGTTCGTCATGGAAACGGCAACTCAGGTGCCGGTCTGCTGATGAGTGGGCTGGGCGATCTGACGCTGACGCGCGTGACCTTCTATCGAAACTCGGGTGGACAGGGCGGTGGTATCCGATTCGCGATCGACGGCTGCAATATCGCAATGAACGAGGTCAGCTTCGTGGAGAATGACGCTGATGCCGGCGCCGGCTTCGATGTCGTGGACTGCGATCTGGTGACCTTGGTTGACGTCGATTTCTTGGGCAATTCCGGTGGAAGTTGTGGGGGCGGCGGCAAAATGACCCGCGTAGCCTCTGCCGAGCTGGCCCATGTCCGGTTTATCGGCAATTCAATAGGCTCGTCGGGCGGCGGGGGGCTTTGCGTCCTCGATAGTCTGGTCGAGGTCGACGCTGCCGAGTTCCGCGGTAATTTCAGCAATACATCCGGCGGTGCCATCTATTCCTCGCAGAGTACCTGGACCATCACCAACAGTCTTTTCAGTGGCAACCGGGCCGAGAACAGCGACAGCGTGATCAATAATGTCACCAGCGCCTCGACCACCAACCTGATCAACGTCGCCATCGTCGGCAATCGCACGGCAAATTCGACTTCCGGTGCGATCAGCTACATCAGTGCAGGCACGAAAGTCTACAACACCATTTTCTGGAACAACCAGAACAGCGAGGGCATCGGCTCGGCGCAGGCGTCGATCTGGAGCCTGGCTCCGGGCGCTGATGTTCAGCACAGCCTGATTCAGGGTTTTAGCGCCGGTGATCTCGGTGGCAGCGGCAATTTCGACGGCTCGGTCAATCCGCAGTTCATCGCCACGACCAGTCCGGCCGCCGCCCCAACGACCAGTGGTGATCTGCACCTACGCGAATTCTCGCCGGTCAGGGATGCCGGCAACAATGCCTTGATTGCCGGGTTCGATTTCGATCTCGACGGCCTGGCCCGCATCTTCAACGGGACGGTGGATCCTGGCCCGTACGAATTCGGCTCCGGCATTCTGTTCCGGGATCGCTTCGAGCAGGGCGGCGCTCCATAAGTTACAAGATGAGTGACGGGGCCCACTAGGTGTGATCTTTCAGTCGGTTCTCCGGCGAAAACCCGCTTCGCTCCGGCGCTTCAGTTCATTCGATTCGGCAATCCAGTTTGTCGAGAGTGGTCAGGCGCTTGGCGGTCTTCGACCCCTGGCCAAACGCGTCGATTTCCGAGTCGTAGGTGACCAGGGCGCGTTCGCAGTCCTGGAACTCCATGCGCAGCGAGCCCCAGTGGCGCTGATCGACGGCGTCGGGGTCGAAGGCTTCGCCGAAATTCGTACCGCTCGGCATCAGTAGCTCATCGACTACGAGCTCGCGGTCGATCATCTCGCCTTCGCCCACGATCCAGGCCTGGTCGCCACCGTCGTCGTAGGTATACCAGGCCATGAATACCCGGCCGGAGGCGTGTTCTTCCAGGAACCAGCCCTGGCCGTTGGCGTCCGGATCGTACCACTGGCCGCTGATGCCGGGGGCCTCGACGTCGGGGCTGCGCGCCCTGGCGCCGCAGGGCCGGCCCTTGATTCCGATCAGGCGGGTCAAGTGGTGGCGACCGCTGCCCCAGGCGGGATCGTTGGCCTGGTATTCGGCCCAGCCGCTGTTGCAGTGGCTGAATTCGAGTTCGAGGCGGCCCCAGTCGATCAACTCCAGGGCCTCGGGATCGAAATCCGGTCCGAAGGATGCGGCACGGGTTTCAAGAATCTCCTCGAAAACGATCCGGTTGCCGATGATGTCACCGATGCCGACCATCCAGGCCTGCGAGCGTCCCGACTGGGCCGGCGGGTAGGTGAACCAGCTAATGGCGGCGCTTTCATCGTCGAGGATTTCGAGCAGCCAGCCTTCGCCGGAGCGCTCCGGTACGAAGAAGTGACCGCTGTGGCCGGTGTCGATCTCGTCGATGACCGGTGCGAAGGCCAGGGCAACCGGCGCCTCGAGCCGTCCGCTCTCGGCCGAGACGACGGTTTCGATGAATGCGCCGGTCTGGCCATCGAAGCGCAGGACCTCGTTGCCGGCGTGGCTGGTGACGAACAGGTCTCCATCCGGAGAGAACGCCAGGTCGCGGGCGAAATCGAGCCCCCCGGAACCGCTGGCGACGAAGGTATCCACGAATCCGCCGCCGTCGGGGTCGAAGCGCAGGATGTTGCTGGCCCGACCGTTGGCCAGGTAGAGCAGACCGTCCGGACCCATCCGCAGCGCCCGGGGGTCCTCGATCGGCGCGTCGTTGCTGCTGGCGAGGTCGGATTGGCGCTGTCCGCTCGTCAGCGAGAACGCCATGATCCGGTTCTGTGCCGCCTCGACGACGTAAAGCGTTTGACGCCCGATGGCCAGTCCGCGTAGCGGAAGGTCCATGGCATCGCGCCAGTTGATCGGATCGGTCGTGGGCTCATCGTCGGACGGCTGGCCGAGCGGATTGCCGCTATTGGCGTCGAAGCGCTCGATGCCGTCCCCGCCGAGCACCGCGAAACGATTTTGCGGCAGCGGGGAAAACGCGCGCGGGAAGGGGCTGGCCAGATCGGCGGGCACGGGCCGGGTCGAGCCGAGAAAGACATCGATGAGCCGGCCGGAGAGGCGGTCGTAGCGGCGAACGTCTCCGGAGGCGAGGAGGTAGAGGCGCCCTTCGCCGTCGATATGCATATCCGAAAACTCGGTCAGGATCGGCCCGCCATCGGCAGCCTCGGGTTGGGTCACCACGGCCCGAAAAGTCCCGTCCGGGTTGAATGACAGCACCTGGTCGGTGCCGCTGCTGACGACGAGCAACTCATGGCTGCCGGGCTGGTCGGCCGGTCGGAGGGCGCGCGGGGAGAAGTCGGTGACCGGGCCGGTTTCCGGCACGGGCTGGCCGTCGTGAGGATCGAAGGGGTAGGGGTCGTCCCAATCGCTCAGTCCGTCGTCGTCGCTGTCCGGGTCGGAGGGATCGGGTCGCCGCGGCGGATTCGGTGCGTTCGCGCCCCCGTAGCCGGCCACGATCGGGCCGAATTGCTTGAGCGCCGCGGCGTTGTTGGCGCCCTCACCATGAGCGCTCGAACCACAGGGGGCGCCGCCGCAGCGGATCTCGGGGTTGGAGAAGACGTCGAGACGCAGGTAGCGGTTGACGTCACCGGTGCCGAAGCTGCCCATGACGGTGTGAAAGCGCCGGCTGCGAACGAAGGCATGGTTGTCGCGCTCGGGGGCGTTGTCGCCGGATTGGCTGCGCTGGTGCGCGGCATTGAGGTTGTGGCCCAGTTCATGGGTGAACACCGCATCGGAACAAACCGACCAGTTGCTCGCGCCGTCATTGTCGATGTGGGTGCCGAATGCCGGGTCGTATCCGCCGGATTCGCGGCTGCGCGGAAAGTAAGCGACGCCGCAGCTGCCGCGCGTTTCTATGTCGTGTGGCCAGGTAAGGGCGACGATGTCGGCGCCGTGGGCTTCGCGGGCGGACTTGAGCCCGACCATCTCCGGGACATGTTCGCCCGCGAGGGCGCGCCCGAGGTCCTGCAGGGTCGGGTGATTGGCCGCCTGGGCGGGGTCGTCGATGCGTTGGTGGTGAACCAGGTTGACGACGACTGGCACATCCGAATCGACCATGGCCTGGTTGGCGATCGCGACGAGATGGTTGAGCCGGGTCTCGATCAGGCCGTCGGGATAGCGCTCGAGCATCGACTGCGGGTAGACGAACATCACGTCGATCTGGCTCGGCGAGTGGCTGGCCGATTGCGCGGGCGGCCCTTCGAGCAGCTCGCCGCGCGCATGATCGCCGTCCGACGGACGGGTGGCGTCGTTAGCGCTCGCTGCAATGCTCTGTCCGAGCGTATCGCCGCGGCCGTGGAAATTGTCGACGGCAATTCTTTCGTCGTCGAGATCGATCAGCCAGCTTCCGGTCGCGTCACTGTGAACCAGGTACAGGGCATCGTCTGCCTGGACGCGTCCGAACATGCCCTGCCGGCCCCAGGTGAGCGTGGCGCGCGTCCGACCGGGGCCGTCGCCCCGGGCGTGTACGCTGATATCCCCGTTGGGGTGCTGAAAATCGCCACCCACGCGGAGCACGGTCGGCTTCCGGTCGGGCAGGGCGAGCACGACATCTTCGCCGATTCCGGGCGCTTGCCCGGCGGACTCGACGCGACGGACTCGTTCGGCCGGCAGGTCTTCGAAGCCCGAGCCGGGCGCCCCGGAATGGGTGTTCCCGGCTGCTGGCTCGGACCAGGCCCGGGCGGCCGACGGTTCACCGTCGGATTCGCTGTCCTCGAGCCGGGCCGGCGCCGGTGCGGCAGCCCGATTGTCGCCGGGCGCCTTAGCCGGCGGTGACAGCCGTGTGTTGTCGCTGTTCGAGTCGGGCGCGATCATGACCCCTGCCAGGGTGAGCACAACGAGCACGAGGAGCGTGGTCAGGAGGAATTTCATCACGATTCCGTTGGCCTATCGGCGGGAGCCATTGTAGCGGTGCGGGCGATTGAACGATTCCCTGCCCTGGCGCGCCTACTCGAGACTGGACAGTGCCTGGTCATAGGCGCCGGCGGAATAGCCGTCGATGCGCTCGTCGCCGATGATGACGACCGGGACGCCGCGGCCGTTGATGTCGTTGAACTTGCTACGGGCGTTGTCCGAGTTGCCGATATCGAATTCCCGGTAGCGGACGTCGTTGGCCTGGAAGTAACGCCGCGCCTTGGCGCAATAGCCGCACGACTCGGTCGCGAACATCACGACGTCGTTGCCCGGCGAGAGCTCGCGTGCATGAACACCTCCATCGCCGTCGCCCAGTAGTTTCCAGGCGGCAAACAGGACGATCACGATCAACAGCAGTCGACTGAAACTCATGGGGTGCTCCCTCAACGACACCGGTGCAATCCTGCACGCGGCGGGGTGAAATTGTCAAAGATGGGTGTTCCGGGGCCTTTTCGTATCCGCGGCGGCCGTCGTTCGCGGGTCATCGTGTCGCCCCCCGACGCGGTCCGGGTGCGCAATACGCGCCATTGCTTCAGGAGCCTTTGCGCACTTCCACTTCCCGGATTTCGCCGCGCGCGAGCGGCCGGATATAAAAGCCGCCGACACCCTCGACGCGAATGTGGATCTGATCGGCGTCGACCCTCGACAGTCGGCCGGCGTAGCGATCGCCGGAACGCATGCGGATGCGGAGGCGCTCGTCGCGGTGTGCTTCCAACTCGGCGGGATCGACCTGGACCCATTGTCGGGCCGGTTCGGCTGCCGTGTCTTCAGACCCGTTGGCTTCGGCGCTTTCTGGCGTGGGCGCCGTTTGCATATCCTCCGCCCGGGGCGATGCTTCGGCGCGATCGGTGTCAGCGCGCGGTTCGGAGGAGGCGACCCGTGCCGATGCGCCTTCGGGAAGGCTCAGATCCAGCGGTTGTGACTCACCGTAGTTCACCGTCAGGCGCACTTCCAGGCGTTCGAGCAAATCGGGCGCCGTATAGTGGTCGATTCCCTCGATGGATACGCTGTGTTCGGCGCCGCTGCTGATGCTGAGCTGCTGCGGATCCTCCAGGAAGGACTCATACGCGGCCACCATATCCGGGCCGGGTTCGGCATCGAAGCGCGACCAGGCCTGTTTCCATGCTTCGAGATGGTGTGCGATGTATTCCTGTTCGTCCATCGACATTTCGTCGGCGCAGAAGGACAGCATGCGTTCGTAGAACCCCAGGTCCTCGTACTCCAGCGAGAACGAGCCCAGGCGCGCGCTTTGCATCGAGCCTGCCAGGTCGCGCGTGGATAGCGCGCCCGACAGCAGGTCGAACGTGACTTGCAGGTGAATCGCGCTGGCGTCGTGGTTGCGGGCGCTGACGTACAAGCGCAGGCGGTCGCCGTCGTCGATCATCCGGTAATGCGATTCGAGGTCGGCGCGGATGTCGAAATAGTCCATCTGCATCAGGTCTTCCGCGGTGAACTGCCTGCGGCCGTCGCAACCCGCGGCATTGAACAGGAGGCCCGAGGCACCCGTCGGCGATGCGTCGCCCGGCGTCTGGCGGGCCATGGCCGCGAGCGCGCCGTCGAGCGGGAACTCGATATTCTTGACGCGCAGGCCCAGCGTTTCGGGCAAGCGGCCGCGTTCCAGATTGCGTTCGAGTGTCAGCAGCGCCAGCAGGTTGGCGGTCTGCAGCGAGATCTGCTCAACGTCGACGCCGCCTCGTCCCTGATGCAGGCGAAACGAGAGATCGTTGATGTTGATGGCGCCGCCCGGCGACAGTCGGACGTTCTCGTACGACAGCGTACCGAACATGCTGACCGTACTGGCGATGCGATCGAGCTGGTCGCGAACCTGTCGCGTGTAGTACCAATTGACGCCGACGGCCACCACGATCAGGCCAACGACGATGAACAGCAGCACCTTTTTCATTGATCTCCCCGGGGATCATCAAGTTCTCGAACCCAATACCCGAGGATAGCGGAGAATGGCCGTTGAGAAAAACCAGTCGGAACCGCAGGGCCAGCCAATCCACAGGGTAGTGCTGCCCGGATGATGCCCGAGGCCGGCAACAGTGAGACGGGACGCCGGGATTCGGGGGTGGACAGGCCTGGCCGCCTGCCTGCCGGCCGACGATGTCGACGCGGAGCTGCCTGGAAGACCGACGGCCCATCGGAGGCATACTTGCTGCAATACGATCGTGAGCGTTGGTCACCCGTGCCGGAGGCGCAGCTCGCCGACGGCTCACGGTTCTTCGCAGCGCGCAATCCTGGAAGCGATGTGAGTGTTCCGCAACGGATTCGAGGACGGAAGCCGCGCCGCCCGCGAACAAGGCAGCATCGCTTTGCGGCCTGTCCTCAGGCCCGGCCGGTGGTCGATGCGTCCGTTCTCCCCTCAGGGCAGGACGAGGACTTCCAGCGCCGAGAGCTTGGCCTGGTCGACGCCGCCCGGGCCCGTTTCCAGGTCGATGTTCAGCACGCCGTCGCTGACGGCCACGTCGAATTCGACGATGTAGGCAGTCAGCGGTGCGCCGGCGGCCATTGCGAGGTCGAGCCCCGACAGGCGCAGCTCGCCTTCGAGCCGGATGTCGAAGACGCGGTCGCCCGGTTCCAGCGCGGGCGTGGATACGCCATGCCAGATCTCGGCGAAGTGCAGCCGGACCCGGTAAGTGCCGTCGGCGATGGGTACGGCGTAGCCGAACGGGCTGCCGTAGCGCTCGCTCCGGTAGAGCATGTCGTCGACCGTTCCGTCAATCGCCGCGTCCGGCACGGCATAGACGTTGCCCGTCGAGCCGGGCACGAGCCATGACGTATCGCCTTCCCAGATCACACCGCCGACTTCGGTCGAGGTGTCGAGTCCGGCGTTGAGACGCAACATTGCCGAGCCGGGTGGTGGCGGAGGCGGCGGAACTGCCTCGCCGAAGCCGTCGATCAGGACTTCCAGCGGGCTGTCGGCGCCGTCGTGGG
>CAZSGS010000033.1:0-7526 GCA_964606365.1 uncultured Wenzhouxiangella sp.
CGCCTCGAGGGTCGAGACCCCGACCAGCGGCCGGTCGAGACCGAAGGCGAGCCCGAAACCGTCGCCGAATGGCTGGCCGATCCCGAAGGCGGGCGCATCGTCGCCGGCCTGGACGTTGCCCAGACTGTCGACGGCGGCTGGATGCCGCGCGCGGCCGGCTGGACCGAGGCGGGCGACATCGGCCTGTTCACCCTGCTGCATCGGCTCACGACTGCCGGGCTCGAGCATCTGCTGTGCACGGATATCGAGCGCGACGGCATGTTCGCCGGCCCGTCGATCGCGCTTTACGAATCGGTCTGCGACCGCTTTGCGACCCTGTCAGTGCAGGCCTCCGGCGGCATCGGCTCGGGCGCCGACCTGGCCGAGGTCGCGCCCACCGGCGTGGCCGGCTGCATCGTCGGCCGCGCCCTGCTCGAAGGCCGCGTCGATTTGAGCGAGATTGCCCGATGGTCGCGGTAAGACTCATTCCCTGCCTGGACGTGCGCGACGGGCGCGTGGTCAAGGGCGTACGCTTCCGGGATCATCGCGACATGGGCGACATCGTCGGGCTGGCCGAGCGCTACCGCGACGCCGGCGCCGACGAACTGGTCTTCTACGACATTTCCGCGAGCCCGCAAAAGCGCAGCGTCGACATCGCCTGGGTCGAGCGCGTCGCCGAGGCCATCGACATTCCCTTCTGCGTCGCCGGCGGTATTCGCGACGTGACCACAGCGCGCGCCGTGCTGCACGCCGGCGCCGACAAAATCTCGGTCAACTCGCCGGCGCTCGAGCGCCCGGCCCTGATCGGCGAACTGGCCGACGCCTTCGGCTCGCAGTGCGTGGTCGCCGGAATCGACTCGATCCGGCACGACGGCCGGTGGCGCGTGCGCCAGTACACCGGCGACCCGGACAACATGGTCGACCCCAGGCGCGACACGCTCAGCTGGGTCACCGAAGTCCAGCGTCTGGGCGCCGGCGAGATCGTGCTCAACTGCATGGACGCCGACGGCGTACGCGAAGGCTACGACATCGAGCAGCTCTCGACGGTGCGCGCCATCTGCCGCGTACCCCTGATCGCCTCCGGAGGCGCGGGTACGCGCGAGCACTTCCTGCAGGCCTTCCGCGAAGCCGACGTCGACGGCGCCCTGGCGGCTACCGTTTTCCACTCCGGTCAGATTGCCATTCCCGACCTCAAGACCTGGCTCGGCGAACTGGGAGTCGTTGTGAGAGCGTGATTGTTGGAACCGCAGATGAACGCCGATAAACGCAGATGAAAATTCTTTGGATCAACTGAAAATCGAAAACATCTCAAATCCACGGGAAGCCAAGAGCGCGCCTTAACCGCCTCTGTATATTCATTCTCGAATATCTGCGTTTATCCGCGTTCATCTGCGGTTCCATTCAACAAAAGGACGACCAGCAAATGACCGAATCCACTACTGAAAACCCGGACTGGAAGAAGGGCGACGGGCTGCTTCCCGCGATCGTTCAGGACGCCGACGACGGGCGGGTGCTGATGCTCGGCTACATGAACGCCGAGGCGCTCGAGAAGACGCGCTCGAGCGGCCGGGTGACCTTCTTCTCGCGCAGCAAGCGGCGTCTGTGGACCAAGGGCGAGACCTCGGGCAACCGCCTCGAGCTGGTCGACATCCTGGTTGACTGCGACCGCGACACCCTGCTGGTACTCGCCCGCCCGAACGGGCCGAGCTGCCACACCGGCACCGATACCTGCTTCGGCGACACCCGGCCCCGCGGGGTCGGCTTTCTGGCCGAACTGGAGCGCATCATCCGCTCACGCGCGGACGCCGACCCGGAAACCAGCTACACCGCCCGGCTGCTCGCCGAGGGCGTCAAGCGCTGCGCCCAGAAAGTGGGCGAAGAAGGCGTGGAAGTCGCGCTCGCCGCGGCCGCCGGTGAGCGCGAGGAACTGGAATCGGAAGCCGCCGACCTGCTCTATCACCTGCTGGTGTGCCTGCAGTCGGCCGGCAGCGACCTGGATTCAGTCGTCGATACGCTGCTCAGGCGGCACAGGCGCTGAGGTCGAAGCCTACTTTGTAGCTGCGAAAGAAGTCGGTTTCTTCCTCCGCCTCGGCCAGCCTGGGACGCCCGAAGTAGTAGCCCTGGAAGTGGGCGACACCGGCCTGGCGCAGCCATTCCAGTTCGGTTTCGCGCTCGATGCCGGCGGCAATCGGCACGATGCCCAGCGCCTTGCAGCTGGCCACCACGCCCAGCACCATGGCCTGGCGCCGCAGGCTGCCGTGGATACCGGCGATCAGTTCGCGGTCGAGCTTGACGAACTCCGGGCGGAGCACCGCCAGGCGCTTGAGGCCGGCTTCGCCGGTGCCGAAGTTGTCGGCGGCGACGCGGAATCCCCAGGCATTCGCCCGTGCCCGCACTTCGGCGAGCTGGCGCGGGCTGCCGAGGCGTTCGAGGGAATTGAACTCCAGCACGATCTGGCGCGCCTTGAAACGGCTGGCGGCGACGGCCTCGGCGGTGGAAGCCAGCGCGGTTTCGAGGTTGTCCGGGTCGATCTCGGTGCAGTTGATGTGCAGATCGCCGCCAAGGCCGAGCCGGCTGGCTTCGCGAATGGCCCCGAGCCGGCAGGCCTGGTCGAAATAGAAGAGGTTTTCGGGCCGCACGGAAGCGATGATCTGGGCCGGCGACTCGCCGGAGCATCCCCGAACCAGGGCCTCGTGGCCGAAGGTTCGACCGCTGGCGGCGTCGACCAGGGGCTGAAAGGCGAACCGGATTCCGACATCCAGCACGGACATGTAATCTTCGAGCCGCGAATTGACGCTGTCGTGATGCATTCCAGTCATGGTCGTTCCCCTTCCGATGCTCGTTGATGAGAGTTCTTGTCTGGGATACTTTCTGCAACCAGCATGCCAAGTTCGTCGTGCAACGGTTGGCCGTGCGCTTTGAGCGGCGCAAAAAGTGAACGGGCTCACGCTTGTCGGGCGTGATCGGTGACGCGTCCCGGTTTCGGCTTTGACCGGTTGCGTCGCGGGGCTACCAAATCGCGTCATCGAATCCGTTCGAGCAGGCGACGCCGGCCGGCCAGCCGCGCCCAGAAGCGACCGCAGACGAACCAGCAAAGAAAGGCGGCCTCGCGCAGGCTGGCGACGAGGTTGCCGCCGGAGCGCCACCGGGACTCGGCGGCGACGGGCACGGCGTCCAGGCCCAGCTGACGCGCGTAAACCGTCACCCGGGCCAGGTGAAAGCGGCTGGTCACGATACCCAGCCGCGCGCCGGGCGGCAGCAGGCCGCGGGCATGACGCAGGTTCTCGAAGGTGTCGGTGGAGGCTTCCTCGAGTTCGACCCGCGCAACGTCGAGCCCGCATTCGGCCACCAGCCAGCCCCGCCCGACGGCGGCCTCGGAGGGATCGCCGCCGCCGGCCAGCAGCAGCCGGGCTTCGGGCAGCTCGGCCGCCAGTCGCGCAGCCCGGCGCAGCCGCTGCCGGTACAGCGCCGAAGGTCGACCGGCCTCGAGGACGTGGCCGCAGACGATCAACCAGTCGACGCTTGCCCGATCGTCGCTGCGCACGGCCCGGTGCAACACCCACACCCAGCTCGCCAGCAAGACCAGCCCGCCGCTGGCGAACAGCATCAGCACGCTGGCAAGCAGCGACTCGCGCAGCGGCGGATCGGCAAGGGCGTCGCGCAGGCTGAGGCTGGAAACGGTATGCATGGCGGCCGGGGCTTTCGGATCCGAGGGTCATGATAATCTCGTCGGCGAGAAGGCGGCATCGAAGATTGCGAGCACCCCACGCCCTGCCTATACTGGCGCACCCCTGACCCGGCCGCCGCGCCGCGCGCAACCGCGACGATAACGAATGAACGATCTGCACATTGCCGCCATGACCCTGACCTGCGCCGCCGGCACCGGTCTCGACGCCGTGCGCGCGGCCCTGGCGGAGGGTCGCAGCGGCCTGCGCGCCAACGATTACCCGCACTGCGACCTCGATACCTGGATCGGTCGCGTCGACGGCGTGGAAGGCATCTCCCTGACGGGCGACCTCGCGCGCTTCCAGTGCCGCAACAACCAGCTCGCCGAACTGGCCCTGCGGCAGGACGGCTTCCGCGACCGCGCCGCCGACTTGCTCGAGCGCCATCGCCCCGAGCGCGTCGCCTGCGTGATGGGCACCTCGACGGCCGGCATCAGCAGTACCGAACTGGCCTATCGCGAACTCGATGAAAGCGGCGGGTTCCGGGCCGAACACGTCATGCCCTGGGTGCACACGCCGCACACTTCGGCCGCCTTCGTGGCCGCGGCCCTGGGCCTCGAAGGGCCGGTGCAGACCGTCTCCACGGCCTGCTCGTCCTCGGCCAAGGTCTTCGCCACCGCCGCCCGCCTGATCGACTCGGGTTGGGCCGACGCGGCGGTGGTCGGCGGCGTCGACAGCCTGTGCCTGTCGGTGCTCTACGGCTTCCATTCCCTGGAGCTGGTCTCGAGCGATCCCTGTCGACCCTTCGACCGCCGCCGCAACGGTCTCAACCTGGGCGAAGCCGCCGGCTTCGCCATCGTCGAGCGGGCGCCCGATGATTCGCTCGGCCGGCTGCTCGGCTGGGGCGAGACTTCCGACGCCCACCACATGGCCTCGCCCCACCCCGAAGGCGCCGGCGCGATCGCGGCCATGCGTCGGGCTCTGGAGCGCGCCGGCATGGCGCCCGGGGAAATCGGCTACGTCAATTGCCACGGCACGGCCACTCCCATGAACGACCGTATCGAAGCGACCGCGCTCAGGACCGTCTTCGGCGCGCCGCCGCCGGCCGGCTCGACCAAGGCCTGGACCGGCCATACCCTGGGCGCGGCCGGCATTACCGAGACCGTGTTCAGCGCCCTGTCCCTGGTCGACGCTTACCTGCCCGCCAGCCTCAACTGCGATGAACCCGAGCCGGAAGCGGCCGACTTCATCCTGCGCGCGGGCCGGCGCGAGAAGGTCGACGCAGTGATGTCCAATTCGTTCGGCTTCGGCGGCTCCAACTGCACACTGATCCTGGGGGCGGCATGAGTGAAAACCTCCGCATTCTCGGCTGCGGCCTGAGCGCCCCGGGTCTTCCGGATATCGACGCCCTGTCGCAGGTCCTTGCCGGCGCCGAGCTGGGCGAGGACAAGCCCGGCAGCGCCAGCATCTCACTGCTGTCGTCGCGCGAGCGCCGGCGCTGCCCGGAGACCGTGCGCCTGTCCATGGCTGCGGCCGAACAGGCCTGCCGCGCAGCCGGCATCGAACCGGCCGAGCCCGACGCCGTGTTCAGCTCGGGCATGGGCGACCTGGCCATCAGCGACTACATGTGCAGCACCCTGGCTCACACGCCCGAGCTGCTCTCGCCGATGCGCTTCCACAATTCGGTGCACAACGCCGCGGCCGGCTACTGGTCGATCGGGTCGGGCGCGCGCGGCGATGTCACCGCGCTCAGCGGCGCGACCGACAGCCTGGTCGCCGGGCTGGTCGAAGCCGGCAGTCGCGTGCGTGTCGAGGGCCGGCCGGTGCTTCTCGTCGTCTACGACGCCGCCGCCGACGGCCCCATGCGCGCCGTCTGGCCGGCACGCTACCCCTTCGCCTGCGCGTTCGTCATCGACAAGGCTGACGGCGATGGCGGCGCCGTGACGCTCGAGCCCGAACACGGCATCGACGCGGACGACTGCCCACCGCTGCCCGCCGCGCTTGCCGACAGAGTGGCCGACAACCCGGCCGCCCGCGGCCTCCACCTGCTCGCCCTGGCCCTCGATCATCACCGCGGGCCGCTGCGCCTGGCCGCCCGCCAGGGCCCGGGGTTGCGCATCGAGCCGGCCGCATGACGACCGCCGCGGTCATCCCGGCCCACAACGAGGTGCACACGATCCGCCCCCTGGCGGAAGCCGCACTCGCGCACGTCGACCTGGTGATCGTCGTCGACGACGGCTCGAGTGACGGCACCGGCGACGCCGTGGCCGATCTCGACATTCGCCTGATTCGCCACGACGCCGCCGGCGGCAAGGCCGCGGCCCTGGCGACCGGTTTCAGGGCGGCGCTCGACGCCGACGCCGGGCTGGTGGCCACGCTCGACGGCGACGGTCAGCACGAACCGGCGGACCTCGAGCGGCTGCTGCGCGCCGCGCGGCGACACCCCGACCACCTGGTGGTCGGCGCCCGGCTGCGCCAGCGCCACCGCCAGCCGGGCATCCGCCGCTTTGCCAATCGCTTCGCCGACTTCTGGATCTCCTGGGCCGGCGGCCAGCGCCTGCCCGACAGCCAGAGCGGCTACCGCGTCTATCCCCGCCGCCTGCTCGAGCAGGTCAGGCCTTCCACCGCTCGCCGCCACGGCTTCGTGTTCGAAACCGCCATGCTCATCGACGGCGCACGAGCCGGCTTTCCGGCGGTGGCCGTCGAGATCGACAGCATCTACCGCGACGACGCCCGGCCCAGCTACTTCCGCCCCGGCAGGGACGTGTGGGAGATCTTCTGGTTCGTGTTCTGTCGCATCGTGCTCGCCGGACTCTATCCCCGCGGGCTGTGGCGCATGATCACCCGCCCGGCGCGCTTTGCCTGAGCGCGTATCGCTTCAGCGCCGGGACACGCCGGGGTAGACCCGGTGGTCCTCGTAGACTTCCCGGTCGTGAAACGGCATGTCGACGACGTCCTCGGCTTCGATCCCCAGCCTGCCGTCGATCCGGCGCAGTTCGTCGATCAACTCCCCGCGCCTTTCGCGGTCGATATGGCGCCGCTTGAGCGCCGAGAGCGTCGACTTGCGCGCCCGCTCCAGCGACAGCCGCTCGTTGCGCGGCAGTTCTTCGGAAGGGCGCTCATCCAGCCGCCCGCGCCGGGCCGGGTCGGGGACCGTTTTCCCGCCTTCATCGGCGGTGGCGTCCCGGGGCGGCTGGGCCGGCGCGCCCGGCCGGGCCGGGCTGCGGTGCCCCTGGTGGGGTGTGGCATCGACCCGCTCCTGGCGGCCCGGGCCGGACCGACAGGGCAGGTCGGAGAACGTGACCGAGCCGTCCGGGCCCTTGCAGCGATAGACCTGCTGCGACTCGGCGCTGGCCGGCAGGAGCGCGAACAGTCCGGCCAGGACGGTGGTGAGTAGCTTCGTGGTCAATGGTTTCCTCCGGCGTGGCCTGGATTGAAGCAAGAAAGTAGCAGTCGACCGGCCCGCACTCAGTCGGAGAAACGCTCGAATCCCCGTAGGATTCCCGCGCTGCACCACACAAACGGGGTTTCGCTGCGTCACCGCCCGACGGCTATAATCCGCGCATGAAAGGTTCCCTCATTCCCCAGCGCGCGGCAACCGACGTCGTCATCCTCGGCGGCGGCCTGGCCGGGCTCACGCTCGCCCTGCAGCTCAGGCAAACCGAGCCGGGTATCCGCGTCACGGTGGTCGAACGCAATCGGCACCCGGTGCCCGAGGCCGCGCACAAGGTGGGCGAATCCACCGTCGAGATCGCCGCCGACTACTTCGCCAACGTGCTCGGCCTGGCCGAGCACATCGAGAACGAACAGCTGCGCAAGTACGGCCTGCGCTTCTTCTTCCATGCCGGGGCACACGACGACCTGGCACAGGCCGCCGAACTG
>CAZSGS010000033.1:7536-13003 GCA_964606365.1 uncultured Wenzhouxiangella sp.
GTGGACAAAAACAAGACACGTACCGATCACCTGGATCAGGCCGCCGAACTGGGCGCGGCACGCCTGTTGACCGTGCCCAGCTACCAGCTCGATCGCGGCATCTTCGAGAACCATCTCGGCCGACGCGCCCGCGAGCTCGGCGTCGATTTCATCGACGGCGCCCGGGTCACCGCCACCGAGTTGTCCGCCGGCGGCGACGCGCACCACCGCGTACACATCGAGCGCGACGGCGAACCGGCAGTGATCGAGGCTCGCTGGGTGGTCGACGCCATGAGCCGCGCCTCGCGCCTGCGCCGCAGTTTCGACCTGGTCGAAGACAACGGCCACCACTGCTCGGCGGTGTGGTTCCGCATCGACCGGCGCATCGACCTGGGTGAATGGAGTGAAGACGCCCGCTGGCAGGATCGCTGCAGCGAACTGCCGCGCTGGCTGTCGACCAACCACCTGATGGGCACCGGCTACTGGGTGTGGCTGATCCCGCTGGCCTCGGGCTCGACCAGCGTCGGTATCGTTTTCGACAACGCCCTGCACGATTTCGACTCGCTCAGGTCCTTCGAGGGCGCCATGGACTGGCTGGCCGAACACCAGCCGCGCTGCCGTCGCGCCGTCGAGGAGGCCGGCGGCGAGCTGCAGGACTTCCGCTACCTGCGCCACTTCTCGCACGGCGCCCGCGCCGTCTACTCCGGCGAACGCTGGGCGCTGACCGGCGAGGCCGGCGTCTTTCTCGATCCCTTCTATTCGCCCGGTAGCGACTTCATCGCCATTTCCAACACTTTCCTGACCGACCTGATCGTGCGCGAGACCGCCGGCGAGAAGATCGCGCGCCGCGCCCGGCTCTACGAGCGGACCTACCTGTCGTTCTACGAGTCCTCGCTTGCCCTCTATCGCGGGCAGTATCCGCTGTTCGGCCACTTCCGGGCGATGAGCGCCAAGACCGTCTGGGACTACGCCTACTATTGGGGCGTGCTCGCACTGCTGTTCTTCGCCCGCCGCACCACCGACATGGGTTTCATCGCCGGCCACGGCGAAACGCTCGAGCAACTGCGGCGGATCAACATCGAGATCCAGGCGCTGCTGCGCCGCTGGGCCGAGGTGGAACCCAACCACGAAGCCCCCGGCGTGCTGGTCGATCAGTCGGCCTCGCCGCTGTTGGTGCGACTCAACCGCGAGCTGACCGAAGTGGGCGGGGAAGCCGACGAGGCGCTCGGTCGCCGCCTGAAGGCCAATGCCGACATGCTGCACGCCCTGGCGCTTCGCATCCAGGCAATCGCGGCACCCCAAGCGCGCGCCGAGCTGCGTTCGGCCGACGCCTCGCGCCGCGTCGACGAAGACCTGCTCGCCGGCCTGCCGGCGGCCCTGACCACGCCGCCCGAGCGGCGCGGCGAAGCGGCGGTCAGCTCCGGCTGACCGCCTCGATCTCGACCAGCAGGTCGGCGCGGCAAACGTCGCCGCGCAGTCCGGCCAGGCGGGCATCCGGCCAGCGCTCACGCAGCCGCTTCTCGATGAGCGGCCAGTCGGCGGCGTGGCGCAGGTACACGCGCAACAGGCTGTTCGCGTCGAAGTCGCCCAACCCCGGTCGGCCGAGCTGCCCCGCCGCCTCCGACAACAGGGTCTCGAGATTGCACACGACCTCCGCCAGCTGAGCCTCGACGTCGCCGGCGTGCAGGGTGCGGTGACCCACCACGCTGGCGGTACCCGAGATCATCAACCAGACCGAATCACCCGGCCCCGCCACGGCGGTGGCGCGGGCAAAGGAGGGACTGCGCGGCCCGTACTGACGCGGATAGCGATACGCGCTGACCTGGCGCGGATTCTCGATGTTGACGCCCGGCCGCGGCGCGCACAGCAGATAGATTCTCAGGCGGGGCTCGTCGCCGCCGATGGCCGTGCCGGCGCACAGTTCGGCGTCGCCGTAGCCGGCCCGCTCCAGTGCCGCCGCGCGCCCCAGGCAGAACCGGCGATAGCGCTCGGCGTCGCCGTCGCCGTCGTTGATGGCCGGCAGGTAGTTCCAGGCGCGCAACAGCCGGGGACAGCCGGCATCGGCGGCAACCGAAAGCAGCCGCGCGTAGGCTCCCTCGACCGCCGAGCTCGGATCCGACGCCGGGTCGTCGGGCTGCTCCACGCCAAGAAACAGAAGATCGCCCGCGCGCCGCCAGGCAACGTCACCGACCGCGCCCGAAGCCACCGCCGCATCGCAGTGCCAGCTTTCCACGCGCAGGTCGCCGCCGAGCCATTCGAGCCCGCAGCCGGCCAGGTCCGGCAGCGGCTGCGCCAGGGCGAAGCGCAGCAGCGCGGTCTCGTCACCCGTCCCGCCGGGCGCAACCGCGAGGTCACCCGGCAAATCGACGGCGGCGGCCCTATGCTGCATGATCGAACCCCGGCTGGGCATTGCGCAGACGCTGCCGCCGCGCCCGGAAGGCGCCGGCCGGATGGCGCAGGCTCAGCAGGCCGTAGATCAGCCGGAACAAGCGCAGTCGCCACCGAACGCGGGCGTTGTCGTGCAGGTCGCCGGCGAGTACGGAAATGACCGCCTGGCGCAGGCCGAAGACATTGCTCGGGTTGAGAAACAGGTGCCGCATGGCCGGCGCCGGAAATCGGTAGATGAACCAGCACAGTTCGCGAGCGCCGCGGCGGACCTTGCGCCGATAGGCACGCCGCGCCCGGGCCGCCGCGGGCCGGTCGCCGGCGACTTCGGCGCGCACGATGTCGGCGCCCAGCCTTGCGCTGTACATGGCGAAGAACACGCCCGACGAAAACACCGGGTCGACGAACAGGCCGGCATCGCCCACCAGCAGCCAGCGCGGCCCCATCAGCCGGCGCGTGAAATACGAGTAGTTGCCGGTGGCGGTGATCCCGGAAACGGGCTCGGCTCGCCGCATGCGCCCGGCCGCGTGCGGATTGAGCGCCAGGGTGTCGAAAAAGAAGCCTTCGACATCGCCGCCGCGCCGGCGCAGATAGTCGGGGTTGCAGACCGCGCCGACGCTCATCACCCCGTCGGCCAGCGGAATCATCCAGATCCAGCCGTGCTCGAACCAGTAGATGCTGATGTTGCCGGCCGCCTCGCCGTCGCGCCGCGGCACGTTGCGGAAATGCCCGTAGAGCGCGGCCGTGCCGTGCTTGCGGTTGCGCCGCTGCAGGTCGAAGCGTTTCGCCAGCAGCGCATCGCGGCCGCTGGCGTCGACCACGAAGCGCACGCGCAGACGCCGCTCGGCACCGGCGTGATCGACGGTCAGTTCGGGCTCGTCACAATCGAAGTCGATGCGCCTGACGCGGGCATTCTGAACGGGCCGCGCGCCGCAGGCGGCGGCGTGCTCGAACAGCATTCGGTCGAAGTCCGAGCGGCGAACCTGCCAGGCATGACCGCATCCCTTTGGAACGTCGAGGGCCTCGTCGAAGCGGATCTCGTGGCACTGCTCCTCGGCGGCGTCGCTGGTGAAGTCCGCGCCCGGCTTGAACACCCCCAGCGCCGCCAGGCGATCGGCCAGGCCCAGCTCGTGGATGATCTTCATGTTGTGCGGCAACAGCGACTCGCCGATATGAAAGCGCGGGTGCTCGTCCTTTTCGAGCACGACCACCGACAAGCCGTCGCGGGCCAGCAGGCTGGCCATGGTCGATCCGGCGGGGCCGCCCCCGACGACGGCCACGTCGGCCCGTCCGGGCAGGCGGGCCGCGCCGCTGTCGCGGGACGGGATATCGGGCGTGGCGAACGTCTCTGGCATCTTCCGTATTATAATGTCGTTAATTGATCGATACCGTCGCCGACCGCCGCCTCGAGACCGGCCGCGGTGCAACCCGAAGAACGATATTCCTTAAGACTGACGACCCGGCCGCGTCGGGCGCACAAGCCGTCGCTTACGGGCAGGAGCAACCATGAGCACACAGCAGTCGCCGCAGGAGCATGAACTCGCCGAGTTGATCGTCAGTTCGCTCAACCTCGAGGATCTCTCGCCGGAAGAAATCGAGCCCGAGAAGCAGCTTTTCGGGGGAGAGTACGGCCTCGATTCAATCGACGCGCTCGAACTGGCCGTAGCGGTTTCCAAGCGCTACGGCGTCCAGCTCAAGGCCGACGATGAACGCAACCGGCACGCGTTCGCCAACCTGCGCTCGCTCAACGAGCACGTTCAGTCCCTGCGCGAGCAGGGATGAGCGCGGGCCGAAGCGGCTAGCAACCATCATGCCTCGCTGGCGCCCGATCGCCCTGGCCCTCTACCCGGTACTGGTCTTCGCCTCGCTGCAGCTGGGCCGACCGGAGCTGCGGTCGCTGTGCCTGCCGCTGCTGGCCTTGCTGTTTCTGCCCCTGCTGCCGGGCCGGGCCGGCCGCACCGTGCTGATGACCACCGCGCTGGCGCTGGCCGCCATCGCGCTGTTCCTGCCGGGCCTGGCGCTGTGGCCCCCGGGCGTGATCTTCGTCGCGCTGGGCCTGTGGTTCGCCACCACGCTGCGTGCCGGCGAGACGCCGGTCATCGAGCGCTTCGCGCAACTGGTTCACGCCGGTAACGGCACCGCGGCGCCGACGCACGCCAGCGCCTGGCTGCGGGGCTGGACCCTGGGCTGGGCGGCGGTATTGTCGGGCATCGGCGTCGTCGCCCTGTGGCTGGCCGCCTCCGGTCACGTGCAGGCCTGGCTGGTCTGGGTCGTGGCCGCAGCGCCGGCCATCATGCTGGGCACGCTGTGGCTCGAGCTGCTGCTTCGCCGGCGGGCGTTTCCGGACGACGACCACCCCGGCCTGATCCGCTTTCTGCTGGACGTCGCGCGCATTCAACCCCATCATTTCGCCCGATGAATGAACTTCCGCTGACCACCCGTGCGCTCGACGAACTCGTCATGCTGCACGCCGGCGAGCCGATCAGTGCCGGCCGGTTCATCGCCCGGGCCGACGCGCTCTCCCGGCGGCTGCCGCGGGGTGTGCCGGTCATCAACCTGTGCCAGGATCGTCATGCCTTCAGCGTGACCTTCGCCGCCGCCGTGATGGCCGGCGGCTACAACCTGTTGCCAGCCAACCGCCTCGAGGCGACGATCGACGATCTCGTCGACGCTTTCGAAGGCGCCGTGATCGTGGCCGAATGCACGCTCGAGGGCTTCAGGGGAACGGTCATCGATCCCGCCGAGGCCCTGGCGGCGGCCGGTCGCGCCAGCGCCATCCCGCAGATCCGCGCCGACCAACTGGCCACCGTGGTGTTCACTTCCGGCAGCACCGGTCGCGCGTCACGCATCGACAAGTCCTGGCGCACCCTGCACGACAGCAGCCTGCTCAACCTGGCGCAGCTGGATCCGCCGCGCGGCGCCCGCGCGCTCGCCACGGTGCCGCCCCAGCACATGTGGGGCCTGGAGACCTCCGTGCTGCTGCCGCTGTTCGGCCCGCTCACGGTCACCTCGGCCCACCCGTTCTTCGTCGCCGACATCTGCCTGGAAACCGCCGGCGTCGAGGCCGTGATGTTCGACCGCAACGGTTTCAAGTGCCACGGCC
>CAZSGS010000034.1:0-3535 GCA_964606365.1 uncultured Wenzhouxiangella sp.
GAAGCCCGAAAGGCGGATGGCTTCGGGCAGCGCGATCTCGCCGGCGGCGATCAGCTCGGGCAGCCGGCCGGCGAAGCGCCATTCATCGATGAGCTCGCGCTGGTCGCACAGGGCCAGGAAGCGTTGGGCCCAGTCGCGGAAGTGCCGGCTGTCGTCGCTGAGCGTAATGTCCGGCCAGCGCGCCGGGGAGTCGATGCGGTACTCGTGCAGCAGCCGCCAGCTCGCCGCGGCCATTTCGGCCACGCGCGGCTCGCCGATGAACACGTCGCGGTCGATCACCGACTGCCACAGCACCAGCGCCTGGGACGCCGAGATCGGCACGCGCGGCGACTCGGCCGTCAGGAACCAGTCGTCGCGCAAGCGGCCGATCCAGCTCGAGAAGGCCAGGACTTCCGGTGAGCACCAGGCCTGCTCGCCGCCGGCCCTGCGCGCCAGCGCCTGGCGCTGCTTCTCCGCGCGGGCCAGCCGTGCGGTGGGGGTCAGGATGGTTTCCTCGGGGGTCTGCGTGCCACTCATGAGGTCGCATTATGCAGCAGGAATTCTCAGAACCCGAGAATCCGACATCACGCCGGGCCCTGATGCATGAGCGATCCACCGGTCTGGTTCATAATCGGGACAGGACGATTGCTGGAGGTGTTTCGATGAAGTCCGTTCTCGTAGGCGCGCTGCTCGGGCTGCTCGCCGTAGTCGCCGGGGCCGCTACGGGGCACGGGCCGCTCGGCGGCCTGGATGCCGAGGCCATGCGCTCGGTCATGACGGCCGTGCGCTACCACGAGTTCGGCGCGGTGATGATCGTGGTGACCGGCCTTGCTGGCTCGCTGGTGGACTCGAAGGTCGTGGCTTTCTGGCTGGGCCTGTCCTCGTGGCTGTTCGTCGCCGGCACGCTGCTGTTCAGTTTCAGCATCTACGCGCGCATGCTGCTGGGCCTCGACTGGCTGGGGCCGGCCACGCCGCTGGGCGGCATGTGCCATATGGCCGGGTGGATCGCGCTCGCCTGGGCCGCGGTAGCCCATATCCGGCGGACAGCGTTGGAGGCATCCGGCTGATCGGAATCAGCTTCCTTCCAGTGTCTCCATCATTTGGCGGCCGGCCGAAACGGCCGCATCGATGGCGGTCTCCCCGCCGCCCGCGCGCTGGAGCGCTTCGAGCCTTTCGATCAATTCCGCCTCGCGCTCGGCCAGGGCCCGTTGCAGATGGGCGTGGCGTTCGTGGTCGAGCCACTCGCGGAAGCGGTCGGCCAGGCGGGCCAGGTCTTCGCGGT
This sequence comes from uncultured Wenzhouxiangella sp., assembly GCA_964606365.1. Classification (GTDB taxonomy): domain Bacteria; phylum Pseudomonadota; class Gammaproteobacteria; order Xanthomonadales; family Wenzhouxiangellaceae; genus Wenzhouxiangella. Next base: position 1,262 of record CAZSGS010000034.1, read on the forward strand.
CGACGTTGACGTCGTGGGGCATCAGGTCCCGGTCGCGAATGCGCGATTCGAGCGCATCGGAGAGCTCGTTCAGCTCGGCGCGCCGGTTCTCGAGACGATCTTTCAGCTCGCCGTCTTCGAGCAGCTCCTCGCAGGCGTGCCCGTAGCGCTGCGCGAGGGCGCAGGCATGTTGGTGCGCTTCGATCAGCGCGGCCTGTTCATCGGAATAGACGGTCGGGTTGTTCATGGCTTTCGATTCCCGTTGCGCCGGGTTAATAATACAGGCAGTCTACCCGTTCGCACGGGTTGGCTGGGCGGGCCTATCATGGGTGCATGGCCCGGCAATGCTACGAAGTGGTTTCGGAATCGCTGGACGATCGAACCGTCCGGTTTTCCGTGTCGGATGCCGGTGGGCCGCTGAGCTGGCGCCGGATGCTGGCCGGGTGGCGCGGCGATCCGGCGCTGGGCGACGCCCTCGGGCGGGCGCTCGCGCAGCAATCATTCGCCGCCTTTCGCTTTGAAACGCCGGCGATGACCGCCTCGGGCCTGGATTCGACGTTCGAGTGCGTGGTCGTGGCGGACCCGTCGCTCGATGGTCGGCCCGACCCGGCGCCTTTTGCCGGGTACTTCCGCAGCGATCGCGACGTGGTTCGCTTTCCCAACCTTGGCGGTGACGCGACCATGATCGTGCCCTGTCCCCGCACGGACGAGGGCGCGTACGTTCATTTCGCGGCCTTCCTGCGGGGCGCACCGCGCGGGCAGCAGCGCGAACTCTGGGGCGAAGTTTCGGTGGCGATGAGCGAACGCCTGGGCGAGCGCCCGGTCTGGCTCAGCACCGCCGGCGGCGGCGTGGCCTGGCTGCATTTCCGGCTCGACGATCGTCCCAAGTACTACGCCTATTCGCCGTATCGCCGCGCACCCGACGTCGGGTCGTGATCGGCTGATGCGACCGCTTTCGAGGTTCAGCGCGGCGCGTAGATCGACAGGCAGGCCGGAATGACGGTGCACTCGACCGGCGTTTCGGCCAGGAATTCGCCGTCGGCGGTGACGTCCATGGTCTTGTCGGTCTCGATGCTCAGTTCGCTGCAGCGCCAGTGGCTCAGCGAATCGGCGGCCCGGGTCAATCCCGTGCGAAATCGAAGCGCGTTGCCCAGCAGGCTCAAGTAACTTTGTTTGGGCACCAGCAGTACATCCAGCCGCCCGTCGTCGAGCTTGGCGTCGTCGGCGACTGTCATGCCGCCGCCGTAGTGAATGCCGTTGGCGATGGTGATCTGCACGTACTCGCCTTCACGTGAGCGGTCCTCGCTCTGGATGCGGGCATGAAATACGGACTGACGCTGCAGCGCCTGGACGATGCCCTTGAGGTAGGCCAGCACGCCCAGCTGCGACTTGGACCCGGCATCCATCTCTCGTGTGACCTGCGGCCCCAGGCCAATCCCGATGGCGTTGATGAAGCTTACATCGTTGACGCGCGCGGTATCGATCCGCCGCAGGTGGCCGGCCAGGATGACATCGACGGCGCGCTCGAGGTTCTGCGGGATCTCCAGCGAGCGTGCCAGGTCGTTGGCCGTGCCCAGCGGGAGCAGGCCGAACGGCTTGTCGGCCTCCATCAGGGCGTCCAGGGCCAGGTTGACCGTGCCGTCACCGCCGCCGAGCACGATGCGGTCGAACGCGGCGGCGTGTTCGCGGATGGCGCCGGGCAGCGCTTGCGGCTCTTGCGGGCGCACGACTTCGACCTCGCCCTGCTCACGGAGTCGCTCGGCGGCCAGGTCGATATTGCCGTCGCCGGAACGGCTCCCGGGGTTGGTGACGAGCAAAGTCGATGCCATATTCACAGTATGTCCGCATGCATTGGCAACAGCATACGCTCAAGCACAGCGTTCCAGTAGGGCCGGCATGGCGGGCATCCGGTCATGTCCCGAACACGTCGGGCACGTAGAATCGAAATGACTCACGCATACCAAGGAGTAGGATCATGAGCGTAAGAACGTCGAATGCCCAATGGCAGGGTGACCTCAAATCCGGCAAGGGCCGCATGGCGTTCGGTAGCGGTGCCTGGGAAGGTCAGTATTCCTTCGCTTCCCGCTTCGAGGAGGGCACCGGCAGCAACCCCGAAGAGTTGATTGCCGCCGCCCACGCCGGCTGCTTCTCGATGGCGCTGGCGAACATCCTGGCCGAGGCCGGTCACACGCCCGACTCGGTGTCGACCGCGGCCAAGGTTCACCTCGAGATGGGTGACGACGGTCCGTCGATCACGCGCAGCGAGCTGGTCTGCGAAGCGACCGTGCCCGGGAT
>CAZSGS010000034.1:3545-12670 GCA_964606365.1 uncultured Wenzhouxiangella sp.
ATGCCGACGCGGCCAAGAAGGGTTGCCCGGTGTCGAAGGTGCTCGCCGGCGCCGAAATCTCGCTCAACGCCACCCTCAAGTAGCGCGCCGGCCGATCAGTTCGGCGCGGCCACGATCGATGCGTCGCTCGTGCCGCCCTCGGTGCTTTTCGAGGTCGGCGCGGGCTGCCGGGCGATCATCGGCGGCTCGGCCATCACCTGACGCCAGAAGTGCAGCGACAGGTCGTTGATCGCGCCGCTTTCGGCATTGAGAAGCAGCGCCAGGCCGGTTCGGTGTTCGGGGGAGTAGGCGATCTGGGCCACGAAGCCCCGCACCCAGCCGCTGTGGGTGACCAAGTCGTGATCCTCGACGGTGTAGATGCGCCAGCCCAGCCCGTAATGCGCGTCCGACAGCAGCTCCCGCCAGCCCTTGCGGCGCAGTTCGCGCGACGTGCGCACGCGCTTGCGAGTCAGCTCGCGGACCAGCTCGGGGCGAATCACGTCGGGCCGCGTTCCCATGTGAGCGACCAGCCACTTGCCCAGGTCCAGCACGCTGGCGTTGACGCCGGCCGCAGGGGCGACGCGATAGTAGTTTTCGTTGACACCGACCGGCATCCAGCGATTGCGCGTGACCTTGACGTGCGGTGAGGCGCGGTTGTCGCTGGTATCAAAGCCGGTCAGGCCGACCGAGGCCTGGCGCATGTCCAGCGGCTCGAACAACCGCTCGCGCAGCAGCTCGGCGTAGGGTCGCCCGGCGCTGGCTTCGATGGCCGGTTCGACCAGCGAAAACAGCACATTCTGATAGGTGTAACACTGCCCGGGCTCGCACATCGGCACCACTTCGCTGAACTTCGGCAGGATCTGTTCGAGGCTGCGCCCGGCATTGAGCATGTTGTCGTAGGCGTTGGGCACGATGCCGGCGGACTGGCCGAGCAGGTGCTCGATCGTCAGTCGTTGCGCGTGGTCGTCGCGGGCGAGGGTGAACTGCGGCACGAAGCGCTGGACCGGGTCGTGCCAGTGCAGCGCGCCCTCGGCCACGAGCTGGCCGGTCAGCTGGGCCGCGAAGGTCTTCGACACCGAGGCGGTGCGAAAGACCGTCTCGGGCGTGACCCGGCGCTGATCGGCGAGCGATCGAACGCCGTGGCCGGCGGCGTGGACGATGCGCCCGTCGCGCACGACGGCCCAGGCCGCCCCCGGCACGCGCCCGGCTTCGAGCAGGATTCGGAAATTCCGGTCGACTTCGGCAAAGTCCGGGCCCGTCGGGCCCTTGCTGGCGGCGTGGATCGACGTCGCTGCGAGAGCCAGCAGGACGATCAGGATTCGGGACATGCGCGAGACGTTAAAGCCGGATGAACGTAATATTATACGGCCGCTTCGATCCTGCGCGTGAACGGCAAGGGGGGTCCACGCTCAGAAGCCTCCTGCACTGAAGCGGTCGCTGAACAGGCCGCATCCCAGGCTGTCGCCGTCGACGATGACGTGGAAGGCTGCATTTTCCGGCATGGCCTCCTCATCCTGATTGAAGATCGCCCAGTGCGTGCCGGTGTACCAGACCCCGATGGGGCGGGCGTTGAATACGCTCTGGCTGGCGCTCTGCGTGACCTGCATCCGCGCGCAGGGGTTGCCGTCGAGCAAGGGGTGCCGCAACCTTGTCCAGTTCCCTTGAATGTTTGCACCCCGCGCGATGTGCTCGAAGGCGTTCTGGCTGGGATCCTGTATGTAGAGGTTGAAGTCCGCTCCGCTCGGGATGTCGTCGCCGTCCAGGTTGGCGATGTTCCAGTGTCCGAAAACGTAGAACACGCCGATGGGATGGTTGTTGTACACGCCTGAGCCGGATCGGTTCCAGTGCTGGGTGACGGCCAGGATTCGCTCTGGCTTGTCGTTGGCCGCGCCCCAGTCGAGCTGAGTCGTGTTGGCAGCCGACGAGGTGGAGTGGCTCTGGGTCGCCACACTGAAATCGGGAACGAATACCCAGAATGCCGCCCCACGGGGCATGGCCTCGAGCGGGTTCTGGTTGAAGATGCGCCACTCGTCATCGGCGTAGTAGATGCCCTCGTTGGCGTCGTTGTAGATGCCGCCCTCGCCGTAGGGATTCCACAAGGGAGTGATCTGCGGATACTGATCCGGCCGCTCGTCGAGAAACGGCGAATTGACGATGAAGTTGTTGAGCGAGCTGGTCGGCTTGCGCGCCATCAGCCACTGGTCACCGAACTCCACGGCGCCGATATCGGTGATCGCCGACTGGCCACCCGCGGCCGAACCAATATAGCGGTGGTGACCGCGGGCGTCGAGCGCCGGCAGCGAGGACGTGGCCGCGTTGTCGCCGGCGTCGATGGCCGGTGATCCGGCGCGCAGCCGGCCTGGCAGGTTGGGGTGGAAGAGCGGATCGGCCATGATCGAACTGGCGTCGATGCTGTCGGGCTCCTGGTCATTGGCATGGAACAGGTTGTGGTGTTCCGAGAATGAGGCTTCGTCGTCGATCATCCAGGCGACGGCGTTGCGCGCGACGATGTTGTTCGCCACCGTGGCATCGACCGTTCCCGGTGACTGCTGGAACACCTCGAGGCCAGTTTCGTGGGCCAGCAGACTGTTGTTGACCACAATGCCGGTGATGGCGCTGCTGAAGCCGCGCAGGGAAATGGCCCTGCCGGTGCGGTCGCGGGTGTCGCGGTGGTAGACCAGGTTGGAGTACACGTAGGCGCTGATGCCGCCAAGCTCCGCTGAATTGAGCACGAGGATGCCGCTCGAGCCCGCGCTCTCGATGGTGTTGCCGAAGATGCGGGTCTGGAAGATGCCAAGACCATTGGACCTCTGTACTGCAATGCCATCCGAGTTGTCGGCACGAAGGCTCAGGTGGTTGCCCTCGATCACCCCTTGCGTGGAACGACTTCCGAATCCACTGCCCTCCATCCTGATGGCGCCGACAAAACTGCTGTTGTCGCGTATCGTGTTGAAGCGCACCGTGTAGTCGAAATCCGCTCCGTTGGTGTCGGCGTCGGACGTCAGACTGATGGCAGGGTTGTCGTCACCGGTGGCATCGAAACGGTTGCGCTCGATGAGCACCGTTGCCTCGCCGTCGGTGTGGATCAGGCCAATGCGCCCGGTTGTGAACTGAAAGCCGCGAATGGTGACATTGTGAGAGCCGCCATCGGTGTAGTTGATGAATATGCCCCAGTCGTCTTCAAATCGCGGCAGGTAGCCGGGTGCCGCTTCCAGCGTCAGGGACTTGTTTGCGAAGAAAACCTCCTCATCGACCGAGCTGGTGGCGACGCGGACAGTATCGCCGGGATCGGCGTTGGAGATGCAATTCGCGAGCGAAGCGTTGCAGGGGGCCGGGCCCGGCCAGGTCAGGATGGCGCCGTGGGCCACAGGGGCCATCAGCAGGGCGGCCAGCAGTGCAACGACTTTCATGACGGGGTACCTCTGATCGGGTCTGTAGGTTGCTGATTCCGGGCTCCGGGAGGGCTCGAGATCATGGGTTCAGTGCTTCTAACGACCCGCGTTTGATTTCCGTGCCAAAACCGCAGAGAATCGACGAAACGCGCGCGACGGGCGCCTTCGCGAGTCAACGGGTCCGGGAGAAAACATGTCGGAGGCCAAGCGGGATAGTCGGCGGGCATCGCCCGGTGCCGCCGCGCGCGACGAATACTTCGTCCAGGTCTATCGCCAGCTTCGCCTGGCGGCGCGCTACGCGCGTTCGGCCAATCCCCAGCAGACCATGAACACCACGGCGCTCGTGCACGAGGCCTGGCTCAAGCTCGAGCAGGCCGACGCCCCGGCCAACGACCGCATGCATTACCTCAAGACCGCCGCCCTGGCCATGCGCCAGCTCCTGGTCGACTACGCGCGCTATCGCGGCGCCGAGAAGCGCGACCGCGCGATGGAGCTGCCGCTGTTCGAGGATCTCCTGCCCGGCGTGGATACTGGTTCGGCCGAAGAGGTGCTGGCGCTGGAAGCGGCCCTGGGGCGGCTCGAGCAGCTCGATCCCCGCGCGGCGGAACTGGTCGTGCTGCGCTTTTTCGGCGGCGCCACGCTGGAGGAGGCGGCCGAGATGGTCGACACCTCCCGCAGAAGCGCGGCGCGCGACTGGGCCCGTGCGCGGGCCTTCCTGAAAACGCAGCTGGCGCCATGAGTGACGCGGTGAACCCGGACCCGGAAGCCTGGTCGCAGGCGGCCACCCTGTTCGACGAACTCGCCGAGCGCTCGTCCGACGAACGCGAGCGGATCATGGCCGATCGCACCGTACCGCCCGCAGTGCGCCGCTGGCTCGATGAACTGCTCGAGGCCCACGATGCCGATCAGTCCCTGCTCATCGACCGTCGAATCGACGATCTCGCGCGCGGCCTGATCGGCTCGCCAGACACCGGCCACGCGCGGGATCTCGTCGGCGAGCGCTTCGGCCCATGGCGTGCGCGCGGCGCGGTCGGGCGCGGCGGCATGGGCGTGGTGCTCGAGGGCGAACGCGCCGACGGGCGCTTCGACATGCGCGTGGCCATCAAGGTGCTCGCGCCCGAGGCGCTCGGCGCGCCCGCCCAGGCCCTCATCGAGCAGGAAGTGCGCACCCTGGCGCAGCTCGAGCATCCGGGCATCGCCCGGCTGGTCGATGGCGGCGTGCGCGACGACGGCGTGGCCTGGCTGGCCATGGAGTTCGTCGACGGCGAGGCGCTGGACGCCTGGTGCGAGCGCCGCCGGCCTTCGCTGGACGAGCGGGCCGCGCTGTTCCGCCAGGTGGCCGATGCCGTGTCGTACTGTCATCGGGCGCTCGTGGCGCACGGCGACATCAAGCCCGCCAATATCCTGGTCGACGCGCACGGCCGTGCGCGGCTGCTGGATTTCGGAATTGCCTCGCGCATCGCCGAATCCCGGCCCCGGGCTTCGGACAACGCCGTGGCGCGCTGGTGCTCGCCCGGCTACGCCTCGCCCGAGCGCCTGGCCGGGCAGCCGCCCTCGATCGCCGACGACGTCTTCGCACTGGGCGCGGTCCTGGGCCGTTCGCTCACCGGCCACGGTATTCGTTCCGCGCCCGAGCAGACGCGCCTGCTCAGCGGCGATGCTTCCGGCCCGGACGCCGTGGCTCAATTCCGCTGCCCTTCCTGCGGCGATGCCGACCTCGACGCCATTGTTCGGAAGGCGCTGGCCCGCGATCCGGCCATGCGCTACCGCAGCGTCGAAGCGCTGGTCGACGACCTGGATCGCTGGTCGCAGGGCTTTCCCGTATCCGCCCGCGAGGGCGGCGCGGTGTATCGCTTCGAGCGCTGGTTCGGTCGCCATCGCAGCCTGGCCACGGCCGGTGCCCTGGCGGTGATTGCCATGCTGGCGGGCACGGGCGTGGCGCTGTGGCAGGCCGATCGAGCCCGCCTGGCCGCGGAGGAGGCCGAGCGGAACGCGGCGTCCGCCGAGACCGCGCAGGAACGCGCGGAGTCCATCAACCGTTTCCTGCTCGACCTGTTCGAGGCCGAGATCCCCGATCTTCCGCCAGACCAGATGCCGACGACGCGCCAGCTCGTCGACCGGGGCATCGAGCGCGCCCGCGACCCGGCCAGCGGCCCGGCCGGACTGCGCGCCGAGCTGCTGATGGCGCTTGCCGGCATCCTGCTCTCGCGCCGCCAGCTCGACGAGGCCGATGGGCTGACCGGGGAGGCCCGGGCACTCGTTGATCCGCAAGCCAGTCCGGATCTGGCCGTGCGCCTGGCCATGCTCGACGTCGACCAGGCGCGCCTTCGCAACCGGTTCGACGCGATGGAGTCTGCGCTCGAACGCGTCGTGGCGCTGCTCGAGCGCCACCAACCCGATTCGATCCGGCGCCTGGAAATGCAGCGCGATCTCGGCCGGCTGCACATGCGGCGCGAACAACTGGCGCAGGCCGAGGCCACTCTCGAAGACGTGCAGCGCGAGGCGAGGCAGCGGGACGACGCAGCCGACCTGCAGTTGCGCCTGGCCGGCGACCTGGCGGTCGTGGCCGGCATGTCCGGCCGCAAGACACAGGCGATCGAACGCTTCGAGGAAGTGCTGCGGCTCAAGCGTGCGCAGCCGGAGGTCAGTCCGCTGTCGCTGGCGACCACCATCGTGAACCTCGCCGGACTGCACGCCGATCTCGGCGACTACGCCCGCGCCGAGTCGCGCTACCGGGACGTGCTGGCCCTGCTCGAGCCGTTCGGGGACCTACCGCAGGGCACGCGGGCGACCAGCCTGTCGGGGCTGGCCGAATTGAGACGCTGGCGGGGCCGCTTCGACGAGGCCGAAGCCTTGCTCCGACAAAGCGCCGAGGAGTGGCGTCGCCTGCTCGATCTCGAATCGGCCGACGAGGATTTCTTCATTCACTACTACCTGGCCGAACTCCACGGCGATGCGCATCGCTTCGACCAGGCGGCCGAGCGTATCGAAATCGCCATCAACCGGATGACCAAGGGGCAGGAAGCGCCGCCCGAGCGGGTCGCTCAGGCTCAGGCCGACCTCGCCCGCTATCGCTGCGAGCTCGGCCAGACCTCTCTGCCACAGTTGCTGCTCGACCAGGCCCGGACAGTGCTGGAGGGCGCCGGATCGCGGGCGCTGGCCGAAGCCGAGGCCGTCTGTGCCCTGGCCCACTCGGGGGAGGTCGGCGACACGCTGATCCCCGTCGAATTGATTGAGCGGGCACGCGAATCGCCCGGCGACATCGCCGTGATCGCCCGGCTGGAATTGCGCCGGGCGGAGCAGCTGCTGCTCATGGGCCGCACCTCGGTTGCCCGGCCGCTGATCGAGCGGGCCGGGGAGCGGCTGCGTGTGGCCGAAGTGCTGGGGACCCATCCCCTCCAGGCCAGGGTTCGTGCGCTGCTGACCCGCCTCGACGGGGCTTCCGGCGGCTGAGGCCTCCCGACGGCGATGCGCCGGTCTCACACGGTGTTGCTATGATCCTGTCATCAATGGCACTGCCACGGAGAAAGCTGATGATGGTTGGCATACCCAGGATCGTCCCGGCGGCCATGCTGCTGCTGGCCGGCCCCGTCGCGGCCCAGTCCATGGAAGACGTCGAAATCGGCGTCGAGTCGATCGATGACGGCGTCCACATACTCACCGGCCGCGGCGGCAACATCGGCCTGGGGGTCACCGAAGACGGCGCCTTCCTGGTCGATGACCAGTACGCACCGCTGACCGACAGGATCGTCGCCGCGGTGAAGTCGGTGACCGACCAGCCGGTCAAGTTCGTGCTCAACACGCACTGGCACGGCGATCACACCGGCGGCAACGAGAACCTGGCCGAGCGCGGCACGCTCGTGGTGGCCCACGAAAACGTGCGCGAACGCATGTCGAGCGAGCAGGTCAGCGAATTCTTCGGACGCACCACGCCGGCATCACCCGATGGCGCGCTGCCCGTGGTGACCTTCAACGACGAAGTGAGCTTCCACCTGGGCGGTCACACGATCAACGCCTTCCACGTGCCGCATGCGCACACCGACGGCGACTCGGTCGTGCACCTGCCCGAGGCCAACGTCATCCATGCCGGCGACGTCGTCTTCTACGGGCTGTATCCTTTCGTCGACGTCGACTCCGGCGGCAGCCTGGAGGGGATGATCGTCGCGGTCGAGCGCATCGCCGAACTGGCCGACGAGAACACGACCATCATCCCCGGTCACGGGCCGCTGATCGACCGCGCGCAATTGCTTGAGTATCACGAGATGCTCAGCACCGTGCGTGAGCGGCTCGAGAGCGCCATCGAGGATGGCAAGAGCCTGGAGGCTATCCAGGAGGCCGGCCTCACCGCCGAATACGACGAGCAGTGGGGCGACGGCTTCATTCCGCCCGACCGCTGGATCGAACTGCTTCATCGCGGCCTGACCGAAGACAGCGGGCCGGAAAGACACGAGCATTGAGCCGGGCGGGCGGCCCGCTCAGATGTGCATGATTTCGTCCTTGAGCGACCAGGCGATGAACAGCACGTCCTTGCGTGCGCCCTCGTCGACGTTGTGGGCATCGAGCGTGTTCATGATGTCGTCGCAGGCGGCCATGTACTCGGCCGCGCTGATGTTCATGCCGCGGTGCGTGTCCGGCATGCTGCGCCCCGAATAGTCTTCCGGTCCGCCGCTTCCGGTGCCGAGGAAGTCGCGCAGGTGCTTTTTGGCCTGCTCGAACTTTTCCGGGTCTTCGGCCAGCGGCTCGTAGCGCGCCTTGATCACGGGGTTGCGCAGGTGGGCGTCGACGATGTCGTCGACCAGCGCGGCAATACCGTCGGCGCCGCCGAGATTCTGATAAAGCGATGTCATGAAAACCTCCTCGTTCGCATTGCTTGTCTCACGAAATCGCAGCGTCACTGCGAAGGTGGATCAAGCCTATGCGACATTCGGCGGTGCGCATAGTACAGAATATGTACTTGCTGTAATCAGACGCGCAGGCATAGACTGCGAGCATGTCGCTCGGATACGGCCAGTTCTGCCCACTCGCCAAGGCGGTCGAAGTGCTGTGCGAGCGATGGACCCTGCTGATCGTTCGCGAGTTGACCGCGGGCAGCCGCCGTTTCAACGACCTGCGCCGCGGCCTGCCGCTGATTTCTCCCACGCTACTTTCGCAACGGCTCAAGCGCCTGTCCGAGGCCGGCGTCGTGCGCCGGACGAGTGACGACGACGGCGCGCCGGCCTACGAGTTGACCCACGCCGGCGAAGAACTGCGGCCGCTGGTCGAACGCATGGCCACCTGGGGGCACCGCTGGGTGGGCAGCCGGCTCGGGGACGACGATCTCGATGTCGGTTTGCTGATGTGGGATATCCGCCGCGGCGTGGACGGATCGCGTTTTCCCGAGCGGCGCACGGTGGTGCAGGTGCGGTTTCCGGATGCACCCGACGGGCAGACAGACTGGTGGCTGGTGGTTGAAGCCGGCGAAACCGACCTGTGCATGGAAGATCCCGGCCATGAAGTGGACCTGCTGCTGGAGTGCAGTGTGCGGACGCTGACCGCCATCTGGTTGTGCCAATGCACCGTCGAGCGCGCCGAGCGCAATCGCGAACTGCGGATTTCGGGCGACCCGAAGCTGCGTCGCCAGTTGCCCGAATGGCTGCCGGGCAGCCCGCTGGCGCGCCTGGGCGAGGCCTCCCTGCGCGAACACCCCGTCACCTGAGCGCAGCCGCGCTGCCCGTCTATTTCAGTCCAGGGTGCCGAACCAGATGAAATGCCGCG
>CAZSGS010000035.1:0-12569 GCA_964606365.1 uncultured Wenzhouxiangella sp.
CCGCTCGGGCACGGGCAAGGCGGGATCGTTCGGCGCGCAGTGGAGGCATTGAATTCAACATGATCGATCCGCGGCGAGTAACCGGCATAGACTAAGCGGCCAGCGCCGCCATGGCAAATCGGCCGCTGCGCTGCGGCCGAGGTTTGAAACAGCGGGCGCTTCACTCGCGCCCGAAGTCCCGCCTCAACCAGTGGCGCAGGCGATCCATGCCGGCCACATCGTCCGTCGGCGACGGCAGCAGGCCGGGAACGAAGCCACGACGATCGAAGCCGGCCAACAGGTCGCCGTCGCCGCTGATGGCGTGGAACGGCACGGCCCGTCCGGCAGCGCGCCCGGCGATCAGGCCGGTCGGCTGGTGGTCGCCGAGGACGAGCAGCAGCGCGTCGTCCGGCAGCCGCCGCGCCCACTCCATGGTCACCGTCAGCGCGTACGCAACGCTGTCGAGATAGGCGGTCCGCTGGGCGGACGGATCGAACAGCAGCGCAAACGGATCGCCGCTGTCGCCGCGCCAGCGCTCGTAGACACGCCCGTGACCGATACGCGCGGGATCGGGCGTGGGTTCAAGCACCGGCGTCCACGGCCAGTGACTGCTGATCAGCGCGAACTGGGCGTAGACCGGCGCGTCGATGCCGGGCCGGATGCGCTCGCTGAAGGCGTGCAGCGTGTATTCGTCGGGCATGGTCACCCAGCCCAGCCGCGGCCCGGCGTAGTTCATGTCGTCGGCGGCGAAAACACGATCGAAACCGAGCTGATTTCCTTCGGGCCAGTCGTCGACGATGGCCGGAGCCAGCTTGAGGGTCCGGTGCCCGGTGGCCCGGAAATCATCGGTCAGCAGGTCGATATCGCGGGCCAGCAGCATGCGGTACCACGGCTGGCTGTCGATCGGCAGCCCGCTGAGCACCGTGGCATGCGACAACCAGGACTGGCCGCCCCGAATCGGCGCCTCGAGCCGGCCGCTGCGGGCCTGCAGGCCGGCCGCTTCGAGCCGGTCACCCAGGCGCGCGAGCAGCGGCTCGATGCGGCCGGCGTAGCGGGCCTGGTCGAGCAGGCTCGCGCCGTACGATTCGATATAGACCACATACACATCGCGGCCGGCCAGGCCCGGCAGGGCGTTCGCGGCGAATGCCGGATCGCCTTCCGCGCGCAGCAGGCGCGAGCGCAGATCGCGGGTCTTCTCGAGCTGCCCGGCCTGCGTTGCCGCCGCGTTCAGCAGCTGCGAGCCCACGCCGGGAAGCACCTGGAACGCCCCGGCCAGCCCCACAGACAGGGCCAGCGCCGCGATTGTCAGCGCGACGCCCTGTCCGGCGACCGCGGCGGCACGCAGCAGGCGCCACACGCCCCAGGCGACGACAGCGGCGGACAGGGCCACGAGTGCGGATGCCAGCAGCGCCGCCCACCAGCCGACGCTGCCCTCGATCAGGTGGAACCCGGCGCCGAGCATCAGCGGATCGACGAAGACGTTCAGGGACCGGCCCAGCACCGACCGCACCAGCCCGTCGAAAGCGAGGACGATCGCCAGTAAAGCCAGCACGATCGCGACAACCGCCCCGGCCACCCGCCTGGCCCGGCCGGCCGGCATGCCCGCCACCAGGGCCGGCAGCAGCCAGGCCTCCGGTACCAGCCAGACGCTGCCGATCGCGCCATCGCGCCACCAGGCCGGCAGGATCAACAGGGCATTGAGCATCGTCCCCGCCACCAGCAGGCGGGCGAGACCGTCCAGGGGAAAACGCACTGGCGTTTTCGGCTTCACCGGCAATGGCGCACAATATCGGGTGACATGACCAACTTCGATCTCCCATTCGTAAAGCGTCGATGAGTATTCGGGCCGCCGTCGGGCTCGCCCGCTCGATGTGGATCTATCGCCGCCCGGGTCGCCAGCGTGGCCTGCGCGCACTTTACCGGCCTTTCGTTCCCGCCGGCGGCCTGGTGTTCGATATCGGCGCCCACCTCGGCGACCGCACGCGTGCCTTCCGCGGCCTGAACGCGCGCGTGGTCGCGCTCGAACCACAGCCGACAATGATGCGCTGGCTCCAGCGCTTTCACGGCCGCGACGACCAGGTCGTTCTGCTCGAGCAGGCCGCCGGCTCGAGGGCCGGCCGTGCCCGCCTGGCGCTGAGCGAAACGCATCCGGCGGTGGCCTCCGTGTCGGAGGGCTGGCGCGCCCGGGTCTCCGGCGGCAACGACGGTTTTGCGGCGGTGCGCTGGGATCAGTCTATCGAGGTTCCCGTGACCACGCTGGATGCGCTGGTCGCCGAGCACGGCCGGCCCGACTTCTGCAAGATCGACGTCGAAGGCCACGAGGCGGAAGTGCTCGCCGGACTGACCGCCCCGCTGCCGGCGCTGTCGGTGGAATTCGTCTCCGGAGCGCTCGACCATGCGCAGGCCTGCCTCGACCGCCTGGCCGCCCTGGGATGCTATCGCTACAATGCGGTGGCCGGGGAACAGCGCCGCCTCCTGTGGCCGCAATGGCAAGGACCCGGGGCAGTCGCCGACTGGCTGGCCGCGGGCGCCGGCGGCCTGGCATCCGGCGATCTCTATGCCGTCCACCAACCCGAGCCGGACTGAAGTCATGCCAGAGCAATGGGGCCACCTCACCACCCGCGATTTCGCCTCACTGGAGGGATGCCGCGCGGTCGCGGCTGTCGTACTGGGTGCTACCGAACAGCACGGCCCGCATCTGCCCGTGGCGACCGACTGCATCATCGGCAAGGGCCTGCTGGCCGCCGCGGCGCAGCGGCTCGACGACGACTTTCCCCTGGTCGTGCTGCCGACGCTGGCCGTGGGGGCCAGCGACGAGCACGCCGGCTTTGCCGGTACGCTGAGCCTGCCGCCGGATCAGACACGGGCGCAGATCGCGGCCATCGGCGAGGGTCTGGTTCGAGCCGGCCTCGAGCGCCTGGTGATGGTCAACGCGCACGGTGGCAACGTCGGCTGGCTGGAAGACAGCGCGCTCGATCTAAGGCGCCGCTTCGGACTGCTCGCCGTCAAGGCCAGCTACATGCGTTTCGAGGCGCCGACCGGGCTGCTGGGTGCCGACGAACTGCGCGACGGCCTGCACGGCGGGCTGGCCGAAACGGCCATGATGCGCCACCTCGCGCCAGAGCTGGTTCGAATGGACCAGGCCGAGCATTTTCGCACCCGACAACCCCACGACGGCAGCCTCCCCCCGCAAGGCGAAGCGCCCTGGGCCTGGCTGGCCGAGGACCTGCATGCCGCCGGCGTGGTCGGCGATGCCGCTTCGGCAACACCGGCACTGGGTCAACGGCTGGTCGCGCACTACGCGGGCACACTGGCCGAGGTCATCACGGCTTGCCGGGAAAAGCCCTGGCCACCCTCGGATTCACCCTGATCGACTACTCGTCCAGGAATTCGTCGAGCAGGTGCCCCGACCGGCTCGCCTTGGCCTTGAGATAGCGGCGATTCTGCTCGGTCAGGCGTCCATAGAGACCGTCGCGGGCGACCACATCGATGCCGCCCTCGCGCAGGGCATCGACCTTCAAGGGGTTGTTGGTCAGCAGCGTGACCCGCCGAACCGACAGGGCCGAGAGCATGTCGACCGCCACGCGGTAGCGTCGATTGTCTTCACCGAAGCCGAGCACCCGGTCGGCGTCTATGGTGTCGAGGCCTTCGTCCTGCAGCGTGTAGGCGCGCAGCTTGTTCGCCAGTCCGATACCTCGGCCCTCCTGCGCCAGGTAGAGCAGCACCCCGCCCCCCATGTTCGATATCGTTCGCACGGCATTCTGCAACTGTTCGCCGCAATCGCAGCGCAGGCTGCCGAACAGGTCGCCGGTCAGGCAGGCCGAATGCAGGCGCGTCGGCACGGCTTCGGGCCAGTCGCTCGCCTTGCCGATCAGAACGGCCAGGTGCTCGCGTAGCCCGTCGGGCTCGCGAAACAGCACAAAGCGCGATTGCACCGACTCGCTCAAGGGTACGTTCGCTTCGCTGACGCGCTTGAGCATGCCGGCGCCGGACTCGAAGCACTGCTCGGCCGATCGCGCCGACACACGCAGGATCGATCCTTCGGCGACGGCGTCCTCGACCGCGGCGCGGCGGCTGGCATCGACGGTCGCCGTCAGGGCGGCGGGCACCAGGAGGGCCCGGCGCATCAGGGCCAGCGCGGCCCGTTCCGAGGCACTGGCCGGGCGCGGCTGTTCGAACAGGCGGGTTTTCGCGTCCTCGGTCGCCGCGGCCGCGCAGTAGAGCGCCTCGGCGCTCAAACCGTCGGCGCGGCGCAGTGGAAGCGAGGCCGAATCAGCGTGAATCGGAAAGCCCATTGCTTCCATTCGATGGCGGGTCAGCGTGAGCGCGGGCGAGCTGCCGGCAAAGTCGAGCACATCGGACAGCCGATCCTCGGTCAAGGATTCGACCGGATAGACCAGCACGCCACCGTCCGACTCGTCGGATGCGTCGTGGACGACGACCGGAAGCCCCCGTCTGAGATCGAATATGGCGCGCTCTACCTGATGCATGGTGTTCTCACTGCTTGTGTCATTATGCCTTCACATGAGCAAGGAACTTAAGCCACGGGTGGCTCGATTGTGTGAATTGCCGGCCGCCGGACGCGGCACTCCTCCGGAAGATGGGGGTCACGACGACATCTGGCAACTGCTCCTGCTGGCCACAGCCCAGGACTGGGAACGCGCGGACCACTGGCGGACGACGGGCCCCGGCGGCGCCCTGACCCTCTTTCGCTCCGGGCACTGGCGGGCCGAAGGCCAGCTCGACGAAAACGCGCGCGCCACGCTCGATGTCTTCGTCCCGCTGGTCACCCAGCCGCGAATGCTCGTCGCACAGCTGGGGCAGAGCCTGGACGGGCGCATCGCCACGCGCACCGGGCACTCACACTACATCAACGGTCCGGTCGCGCTGACCCATCTGCACCGCCTGCGCGCTGTGGTCGACGCGGTCGTCGTCGGCGCCGGCACCGCCTGCGCCGACCACCCGCAACTGACGGTGCGACACGTCGCCGGAACCGATCCGGTGCGGGTGCTGATCGATCCCACCGGCCGCGTGCCCTGCCTCGGCCCGCTTTTCGATTCCGCGGACGACCCCGCCCCGGTACTCCACCTGATCGGGCCCGGGGCGGAACCCGCGGCGGCGCCGGGCCACGTCGAACGCATCCGGCTCGAACCGACCGACGGCGGCTTCGCGCCATCCGATATCCTCGCCGCACTCGAGGAACGCGGCCTGCGTCGGATCCTGGTCGAGGGCGGTGCCGACACGATCTCGCGTTTCCTGCACGCCGACACACTCGACCGTCTGCAGCTGCTGATCGCCCCGCTGATCATCGGTTCGGGCCGCAACGGCCTCGAACTGCCGGCCATCGATCGGCTCGACGAAGCCCGCCGTCCGCGCATCCGCAGTTTCCGGCTCGAGGACGAACTGCTGATCGATGTCATCCTGCGCGAGCCTCCTCCCGACTGACCTCAGCGGAAACGACGCTTCAACGGCCCTTGTCGAGCAGCCCCGAGCCCAGCGCCCGCACGACCGCGGCTGTCCGGTCGCGCATGCCGAGCTTGCCGAGAATGTTCGAAAAATGGTTCTTGATCGTTCCCTCGGAGTTGTGCAGGAGCTCGGCGATCATACGGTTGCTGCAACCGGAGGCAGCCAGGCGCAAAATCTCGCGTTCCTTTTCGGTCAGGGATTCGGCCGATACCGGCGCCTCCCGCAACGCGTCCAGGCGCATCGTCTCGGCCTGGCGGGCCGCTTCGGACAGCATGTCGCGGGCGGTCTCGAGCTGCACGTTCGCGCGCTCGAGTTCCAGGCGCGCGGCCTGCTCGCTGCGCACGAGGGCCATCATGACCGCGGCGAAGACGTTGAACATCGCGAACAGCGCCCAGGAGACGAGGTCGACAGGCTCGCCGAAGGCCAGCGGCCTGGCAAAAAGAAACGCCAGCGACACCGCCAGCGCCAGCCCGACGGCCCGCCGCAGATCGACGAACCAGCTCGCCTGGGCCGACCAGATAACCAGCAGGATCGCGAGATAGTCGAACGGCATCAGCACGAAAAGGCCGATGGCCGCACCCAGCTCGACACCCAGACAAACCTGGGCGCGTCGCGGCGACGGCGACTGCCGGACCGCCACGGCCAGCAAGGCCGCGAGATAGACCAGGAACAGACCGGTCGCCAGCACGGCGGTCGCCGCGGAACCGCCCGCATCGAACGCCGCGTTCAGGCTGAGGACAAACAGAACCGCCCAGGTCACCACGGCCACGGTCGAATCCGCGGTCCATTCCTCGACCCCGAGCCTGTATTCAACCCACTGTTTCAAAGCGCTTTTCCCTTGCGATGACCATCGTCACTGGCGTATCCGGAAGACGGAATCCAACATGGGCGCTTCAACTCAGCCACGACAAGACGGAGCGCCGGCATGAACGAAAGGATCAGGGAAAAATGGAACCGCATCGGCAAGGGGCCGCAAAGACTGATCATGGGCGTGGGCATGCTCATCCTCGGACTGTTGCTTTTCCACTGGGGCACCGAGATCGGCGAGGCCATCTATCTTGCCATCAATGACTGAAGCGGACGACGGGCCAGCACGACCGCCCCCGGCAGCGCCGCGACCAGGTTGATCGCGCCGTAGGTCATCGCCACCGCCACGCCCTGTTCGCCCGGCAGGCCCAGCGCCAGCCAGACCGCCGCGGCGGCCGCCTCGCGAAAGCCCCAGCCTGCGACCGAGAACGGAATCAGCATGGCCAGCAGGATCGGCAGGCCGACGGCCAGCAGCACGGCAAAATCGAGGCCGACACCGATGCCGCGCGCGGCCAGGGCAAACACCAGCGCATAGCTGCCCACCACCGCCAGCGAAGCCGCCAGCTGCCGCGGCCAGGCCGCCGGTGCGAGCAGAGCCCGATGCAGGTCGGCGCGAAGATCGCGCCAGGCCCGGGGAAAGCGCCGCGCGGCACAGCCGAGCACGACGGCCGACAGCCCGACCAACGCCACGGGCACGAGCCAATCGCCGGCACGCTCGGGCCGGAAAGCGGCCAGCACCTCTCGCCAGACCGGCATGAACAGCAGCACGCCGGCGCTACCCAGCGCAACGACGAGCTGGCCGGAGAAGCGCTCGATCAGGACCGCCCGCCAGGCCGGACCGACCGCCCCACTGTGGCACGCGTGGCGGTGCGCCCGCAGGGCGTCGCCCAGCACGCCGCCGGGCAGAACCTGGTTGACGAACATCGCCAGGTAGTAATCGGCCAGCGCCCGCGCTCGAGACAGCGCCAGGCCCAGCCGAGCCGCGGTGAACCGCCAGCGCCAGGCCGACAGCAACACCTGCACGACCGTGACCGCCAGGGCGGCTGCCAGCCAGCCGGGTGACAGGGCCGCGACCTGGGCTGCCACCCGGGCGGGATCGAGCCACCAGAAAAGCACGGCGAGCACCGCCAGGCTGATCGCCCAGCGCAGCGAGGGACCCGGCCGGCGTGGCATGCTCACGGCGCCTCCGGCAGGGCCAGCACGTCGACATGCCCGACGCAAAGGCCGATTCGTCCCGCCTCGACCCCGGCCAGGCGGCGATCGCGCCAGGCCGCCACTCGCCTCGCCGCCCCGGGCGACTGCTCTTGTACCGATTGCGCCCAGTCGGCAATCAGGGCCGCAGCCAGTAGCCCGGTTTGCGGCTCACCCGCGCCCAGTCGCCAGTCGGCGCGCTCGGTGAGGACCCGCAAGCCAGCCGCAGCCAGCGCCTCGGGCAGCGCCGTTGCGGCGGCCGGCCCCAGCGCCCTGCCCAGTCCCTTGGCGCGAAGCTGATGGGCATTGAACTGCCGGACCATCCAGCGATCCGCATCGTCGATCAGCGCCCGGCCGTCGGCGTCCACGAAACCGCGCCGGCCGTCGACGGTAAGCGCGAACAGGGCCGCCGCGCCGGCACTTGCGATGCAGTCAGCCAATTGCGCCAGCCAGGACGCCGAAACCAGATCGAACAGGGCCGAGGCGGTCACCAGGTGCGCCCCCTCGAAAAGCTCGGGCGGTAGTTCGGCGAGATCGGCGCAGCGCGCCTCGATGCGGATCGTGCGATCGTCGAGCGAAACCGGGGCGGCCAGGGCAAGTGCGCGATCGAGCAGGCCCGCGTCGTGGTCGAGAAGCAGCCACTCCTGCGGCCCGGGCAGTCGGGGTGCCAGCCAGCGCAGGTTGCTGCCCGTGCCGGCGCCGAGGTCGAGAACGCGCAGCGGCGCGCGGCCCGCGAGGCGCTCGGCCAGTCGCCCTGCGAGCGCGTGCGAACGCGCGGCGTGATCGGCCGCCTCGCGCAGCGCCAGCCAGTCGACGTCGAATCGCGAATCCGCGCCCGGTATCATGCCGGCGCCTCCCTTAACGCCGCCGCGAACGCGCTTCCCGCCGCGCGCCAGTCGCGCAGGGCATCGCGCCTGGCGGCTGCCGCGCGCGTGAGGCGCTGACGAAGCCCGCCGTCATCGAACCAGCGCTGCAGGGCCGCGCGAAACTCTTCGACGTCGCCCGGCGCGCACTTGAGACAGCAGTCATCGGGCGCGGTGTCGGCCAGCGCGCCGCCGGTGGTCGTGATCATCGGCAGGCCGCGCGCCAGGGCTTCGGCCACGACCATGCCGTAACCCTCGTAGTGCGAGGGCAGCAGGCACAGGCCCGCGCGCTGGTACTGGGCCGACAGGGCCTGGCCCCCGCACTCGCCGACGCATTCGATCCGCGCGCCCAGGCCGGCCTCGTCGATGGCGCGGCGCACCCGGGCGGCGAACGCGGCGTCGCGGCGGGTCGATCCGACCAGCACGCAGTGCCAGTCGCGGTCGGCCAGGTCGGCGAGCGCCTGCACCAGAATGTCCTGGCCCTTGCGCGGCGTCAGGCTGGCCACGCACAGGAGTCGCTCGGGTCCAGCCGGCTCGCGCCCGGCGATCCGTTCGACCGCCGCGCCGGCCGGCGCGGCCGGCTCGACACCCGGCTCGACCACGGCGGGTGGACGTGCATCCAGCCCCAGCTCCCCCAGGCGGCGCGCGGTAAAGGGACTGGTCACGATCACCCGATTGCAGGCCGCCAGGGCGCGGGCCTCGCTTTCGAGCAAGCGCCGACCCAACGTCGGACCCAGCCCGGTTTCATCGGCCAGTGGATGATGCACTACGGCGGTGAGATCGAGGCGTCCGGCATGCGCGGCGACGGCATCGGGCACGCCCCCCAGTGCCAGTCCGTCGACAACCACGCGGGCACCGTCCGACAGTCCGGCCAGGACCTGCGCCATGGCCCCTCGCGCCGTCTCGTCGGCATCGGGAAAACGCCCTTCCAGCCCGACCACCTCGACCTGCCAACCCAGGCCGCGCAGCTCGTCGACGATGCGCGCATCGTAGAGATAGCCGCCGGTGCGCTGGCCGGGATCGCCGGGTACGACGAAGGTGAGTCGATCGTTCAAATATCCGCCTCGAAACTCGCCCGGGCCAGGTGCGATTCGCTCAGCTCGACCTTCAGGCGCGTCAGCCCCTGGCCCGTCGGCCCCAGCCGCCCCTGGCCAATGGCGGCCGCCAGACGATCGAAGACGACCCGGGCCATGAACTCCGTGGTGGTATTGCGTCGGTTGAGTTCCGGAAGCTCGTCGAGGTTCTCGAAGTTGAACTCCGACAGGATCTCGCCGAGCACCTCGCCCGCCAGGCCGATATCGACGACCAGGTCGTCGTCGTCGAGCTCGGGCCGCATGAAGCTGGCGTCGACCACGTAGGTGGCGCCGTGCAGCTTCTGCGCCGGGCCGAAGATTTCGCCGGCAAAGCTGTGGGCGATCATGAAGTGATCGCGAACGGTCAGTGAATACATCCGGGAAGCCTCGAGTTGAATGAACAAAGGGGTCAGTCGTAGTCGATGCGGTGGCACAACACCTCGCCCGATCGGGCCAGCAACCCGGGCAGGTCGTCGGGTAGCGATTCGAAAGCGCTCGAACCCGAAACCAGGCAATCGAGCGCGGGATCGGTCAACAGCGCCAGCGCGGTTTCCAGGCGGCGCCGGTGATCCCAGCGCGGCTGCCTGTCGGGCGGCAGCTGGCCGACCTGGCTGGCAACCAGCGACAGTCGGCGCGAATGGAAGGCCTCGCCCAGGGGCACGGCCGGGCGATCGTCGCCGTACCAGCTCATCTCGACCACCCGCGCCTGGTTTCCGGCCAGGCCGAGCGCCGTTGCCAGCCCCGATTCACTGCCGCTTGCATGCACCACCAGGTCGCAGTCGCCGCGAGCCGCCTCCGGCATGGCGAACGCCACGCCCAGGGCCTCGGCCACTTTCGATCGGTCGGGCTGCAGGTCGATCAGGGTCACTTCGGTACCGGGCATGCGCCCGGCCAGCCAGGCGACCAGGCAGCCGACCACGCCGGCGCCGACCACGGCCAGGCGGTCGCCGGGGCCGATTCGCGCATCCCAGGCGCCGTTGAGCGCGGTTTCCATGTTGGCTGCCAGCACCGCGCGAGTCGCCGGCAGTCCCTCGGGCAGTGGCACCACGGCCCCGGCCGGCACGACAAAGCGATCCTGGTGCGGATGCAGGCAGAACACTGCGCGGCCGAGCAGATCGTCGGGCCCGGCCTCGACCACGCCGACGGCACAATAGCCGTACTTGACCGGTGCCGGGAAATCGCCCTGCTGGAACGGCGCGCGCATGCGCCGGTATTCCGATGCCGGTACGCGGCCGTTGAAGACCAGCGCCTCGGTGCCGCGGCTGACGCCGGAGTGCAGCGTGCGCACGCGAACCGAGCCTTCGGCCAAGGTCGGCAGGGTCTCGCCACGGATCTCGCCGCGGCCGGGCTCGACGGTCCAGAAGGCGCGTGCGGTTTCAGTCATGGGTAAAGATCAGTACCTTCATCGCGATATCATCACGATACCGCAGTGAGGGCAATGTTGACGCCGGCAGCGGCCCGAGTATGCGAGCATGATCAATCAGACTTCCCCAGTGAGGGCGAACGTCGATGCGTACACCGATCATTCTGACCGATCTGGCCGGCGGCGCCCTGGTCACCGCAGCGTTCACCCTCTTCCTTGCCGGCATCCCGGCCGCGACGACAAGCCTGCTTGCCGCCGCCCTGCTCGCCTACATCCTGCTCTGGGCCATTCTCTTTCTGGCCACGACCGACAGGCTCCGCCTGGGCTGGGCCGGTCGCGTGACCCTCGTGCGCGCGACGATCGTATGCGCCCTGGCCGGCGCCCTGCTCGATCCGGGCCTGTACGTCGAGCGCGCCGGGTGGATCGTGGGCCTGACCCTGGCGGCCCTGGCGGCCGACGGCCTGGACGGCTGGCTCGCCCGGCGCCTGAAGACGACCAGCGACTTTGGCGCGCGCTTCGACATGGAAACCGACGCCGCAATGATCCTGGTGCTATGCGCCGGCCTGTGGCTGTCCGGTCAGGCGCCGGCCTGGGTGCTGGCGATCGGACTGATGCGCCCGGTCTTCGTCGCCGCGGGCCTGGCCTGGTCCTGGCTTTCGCAACCGCTTCCCGAGCGCTGGCGCCGCAAGCTCGTCTGCGTCGTCCAGGTCGGTGCATTGCCCGTCGCCCTGCTTCCCCCCCTTCCCGATGCGCTGCGGCTGACCCTGCTGGCCGCCGCCCTGCTGGCGCTGGGCATCTCCTTCGCCATCGATATCCGGTGGCTGTACCGCAATCGCAAGACAACAGGACCATCCCCACGGAGGGCAACATGAACCTGCCATCAACGATTCACATCACCTTCGCCGCGCTGCTGGCCGGCCTGACCACCGCCGCCGTCGCTGAGCCGGAAAACTACGAGATCGACGAGGACCACTTCTCGATCGGCTTCATGGTCGAACACGTCGGCTACGCCGATACCCTCGGGCAGTTCCTCGAAGCCGAAGGCCGCTTCGTCTACGACGAGTCAGCCAACGAGCTGCACGAAGGCGAAGTCGTCATTAAGGCCGACAGCGTGTTCACCAACCACGACAAGCGAGACGAACACCTGCGCAAAGACGACTTTCTCGACGTCGACTCGCACGAAACCATCCGATTCGAAGCAAGGGATTGGATTCCCGACGGCGACCGGACGGGCACCCTGAAGGGCGACCTGACCCTGCTCGGCCAGACCCGCGAGGTGGAACTGAAGGCAACCCTGAACAAGGCGGCCGAGTACCCGTTCGGCCACGGCAAGCACACCCTGGGCATCTCGGCGCGTACCACCATCCAGCGCAGTGACTGGGGCATGACCTACGCCGTCGACGACGACCTGGTCGGTGACGATGTCGAACTGATATTCGAGTTCGAAGCGATCCGCCAGTGACCACGGCGGTTCAGCGCTGGTCGGGCGCGGCCGCGACAACGCGGTTTCGGCCCTCGTCCTTGGCCCGGTAGAGCGCCTCGTCGGCACGGCGCGCCTGATCACCATACCGGAAGGCAAGCAGCGAATACTGCAGGGCCAGGAAACCGACAGCCAGCGCCAGCACGAACAGCATCGAGCCGGCACTGATCGTGATCCCCTGATACGGGCCAGATGCTCCGCTCTTCAGAGTTCAGCAGTCAGCTGGACCACAAGTTCTTCAATCTCGGCCACTGATTGTCCGATCTCGTGGATCTCGGACTGGGTATAGACTTCCTCGTCGGCCAGCGTGTGGCGAAGATCGAACACTTTCAATTGGGCGGCCCGGA
>CAZSGS010000036.1:0-12424 GCA_964606365.1 uncultured Wenzhouxiangella sp.
GATACTGGTCGAGACGGTCATCGTCCGCCCCAGGCACTCGAAGGGCTTGTCCACAAGGGCCCGACGCAGTCGCTCCGCCACCTGCCGGGCCACCTCGGCACTCGCGTCGGGCAACAGCACCAGGAACTCCTCGCCGCCGACTCTGAAAGCGATATCGGCCTCTCGGATGATCTCCTGGATACGACTGGCCGCCTGCACCAGAACCTGGTCGCCCGCGGCATGACCATATCGGTCGTTGACCTGCTTGAAGTCGTCGAGGTCGAGCACCACAAGCGACAGATCATTCTCGCCGCGCCGGACACGGGCGACTTCCCTGGCGGCATACTCATCGAGAGAGTAGCGGTTGAGCAAGCCGGTCAATGCGTCGTGCCGAGCCATGAAACGCAGGTGCTCTTCCTTGCGTCGGAACAGCATCAGTGCCAGCGTCACGTTGAGCGCCATATAGAACAACATCGACGACAGGAATGCCGGCACCATGACATTGACCGCTCCGGCCCCGGCCGATTCGCCGTGTCCGAGCAGGATGTAGATGGCCCGCACGAGCATCAGGACTGCATTGCCCAGAATGACGAGGGCCACGGCGCGGCGGTAGTTGACCAGCATCCTGTTCCCGGCCCGCCACAGCAAGACGGCACTGACGACACCCAAGAGCAGGTAGACAAGCGCAAACAGCATGACACGCTGGCCCGTGTTGCCGTACATACCCGGCCACAAAAGGCCGCCGGCGAGCGCGGCGAGCGCCAGCACCAGGATCAGGCCGGAAGACCGGCGAATGCCCAGGTGCCGCTGAATGCCCAGCAGGATCGATCCATAGGCGAGCAGGATGCTCGTATTGCCCAGGGCGATGACCACTCTCGTGTCCAGGACGCTGGCATCGGCCATGGCCAGGTTGCCCAGAACATGTCCGGTACTGAATAGCACCCCGGCCAGGGCCCAGTCGACGATCGCGCGTTCCCGGTTGCCCGCCAGATAGATCCCGCCCATCGTGACCGCCATGAAAAAGGCGGCAAGCGCCGACGCCACTGCCAGCGTAAAGGCATCAAGGCTTGACATGTATCCCCTCCCCTCCCCGGAACTCCCGGGGCAGTTTGCGATCAATCGGTCCCGGTCATCAGATCGGCAATCGTGTCGACCGGGGCCGAGCCGTAGCTCAGAAATTCGTTGTGAAAGGCCTTGAGCTCGAACGCCTCGCCCTGCTCTTCCTCGAGCCGCTCGCGCAACTCGTGGATTGCGGCGTAGCCGGCGTAGTAGGACGTCAGCTGTACCTGGCTGAGCGTGAGCCGGCGCCATTTCTGCGTGGCCTCGGACGTTTCCTGAAAGGCCTCCTCGCGCATCATTCGAACGGCCTCTTCACGGCCCATGCCGCGAACGTGAACGGCGTAGTCGAGAATCGCATTGTGCGTGACCCGCAGCAGCCACTTGCCATGCATCAGCCACAGTTCGGGCGCGTAGTCGCCCCAGCCCGCTTCGAGCATCATGCGCTCGGCGTATACCGCCCATCCCTCGACCATTGCGCCGTTGCCGAACAGGCTCTTGACAAGGCTGGGTGACTTGTTGGCGTGGAGCAACTGAGTGTAGTGGCCCGGTATGCCTTCATGAATGTTTAGGATCTGCAGCATCCAGTCGTTGTATTCGCGCAGGTAGCTGGCCGCCAGTTCCTCACCGTAGGACTCCAGCGGCGTCACGTTGTAGTAGGTATCGGCATCGGGATTGAACGGCCCCGGCGCGCTGACCGAAGCGATGGCACCGGTACCGCGCATGTACTCCGGTGTTTCTCGAACCACCAGCGGTTTGTCTGGATCCTGATCGAGCAGGTCCTTCTCGCGCACGAAATCGGCCAGCTTGGGCATTTGCCGACGAATCTCTTCGACGAAGTCCTCGACGGCCACGTGCTCTTCGGAGAGGCGATCGATCATCATGCCGATGCGTTCGAAGCGATCCTCGGGCATGGCCTCGTCGGCAAAATACTCGGGCCAGAGCTGCGTTGCGTATTCGTCCATTTCCGCGAGCAGTCGTTCCTTTTCCGACACAGCGCGCCGGTAGAGCTCGGCGGCCGTGAACTCGGCCTGGATGTCATGTGCGAACTTCTGCTCGTAGAGTGTTTCGCCCAGGCGAAACGAACGCGCGTTGCCCGATGCTTCGAGTTTGTCCAAACGCGTCTCGAGCCATCCGATCCATTCCTCGATGGCGACTTCGGCTTCGGCAAGGGCCTCCGAAAGCGACTCGGACAACGCCGCGTCCAGCTCGGCCTCGGCGGCGCTGTCCCGGATGTCGTCCAGCACGCTCAACCCACCGCGATTCTGATCTATGGCCAGCTCGGTGTGCTCGAGCGTCGGCGTGCCCAGGCTATCGCGCGCCGCCCGGTAGTAAGCGGGCACCTGTTCGAGCCGGTCGCGAATCAGTGCCAGGCGCTCCGGCAACGGTGCGAATTCGGTATTGAGCAGGATGCTCAGGGGACCGGCGACATTGTAGTTCGACGGTTGCCATTCCCAGTTCCGAAGGGTCTGCGTGTAAAACCGCGCCGACTCGAGACGGTTGAGCAGCAGGTCATGGTCGGTCTGGCGATCGACCGACAGCGAATCACGATCAAATGCCTCGAGCCGCTCCAGTGACCGGGCAATGAACTCGAGTTCCTCGCGCCGATGCCCGGCGTCCGGAATGGTCACTTCTCCGGCGTTTTCGTAGCGCCCCTCGTAGATTGCCCATTCCGGCGAACGTCGGAGCATATCGTCGATCAGCGTTTGGACAAAGGCATCGAACGCTGCGCCATCGGAATCGTCGGGCCCGGCGGCATCGGTATCGGTGCCGGCCTCGTCGGCCGCCGCAGGGTCGGCAGCTTCGAGACTCGACTTCCCGTTCGGGGCATCCTCGCCGCCGCATGACGCGAGCAGGAAAAGTGCGAGACAAAGCGTGAGGGGGCGCATCAGGGCTGTCATGGGCATCCAGTCAGTATTTCGCAAGCCTCTAATCTTACCGTATGGCGTACCCGCGAGGCACCGGTTTCGGCTTGCAGTATGGGCAGGCTCGCCCTATATTCTCCTGCATGAGTCGCAGCGACGCACACCATCGAGAGGAATTGCTCAACGCGCTGACCCACGGCCTGGGCGCAATCCTGAGCGTCGGTGCCGGCGCCGTTCTCATCACGCTGGCCGCCATTTTCGCCGGGGCACGGGAAATCATCAGCGCGTCTGTCTTCGTCGCCTCGCTGACGCTGCTCTACACGGCCTCGACGCTCTATCACGCCGCCCGGGACCCGGACTGGAGAGCGCGCCTCAAGATCCTCGACCACTGCGCGATCTTCCTGTTGATTGCCGGTACGTACACGCCCTTCACGATCGCGGCCCTCCGAGGCGGCTGGGGCTGGTCTCTTTTCGGCGTCATCTGGGGCCTGGCCGTCATCGGCGTGATCTTCAAGGTATTCTTTACCGGGCGCTTCCACGCGCTTTCGACCGCCACCTACGTCGGCATGGGGTGGTTGGTCGTGGTCGCGCTCGCACCGCTCAGCCAGGTCCTTACTTCCACCGCCATGCTCTGGCTGGTACTCGGCGGCGTGCTCTACACGGCCGGCACCGTGTTCTACCACGCAGAACGCATCCCCTACGCGCATGCCATATGGCATTTGTTCGTACTCGCCGGCAGCGTGTGTCATTTCATTGCCGTCACTGCCCAGATGATTGCGCATCCGGCCTGATCCGTGAGAGCGCGTCGACGATCGCGGGCACCTCCCGGGCGGGAAGCGCCCGGCTGAAGAAGTACCCCTGGAAGCAATCGCATTCCATCTGCGTGAGGATATCGAGCTGCTCGAGACGCTCTACGCCCTCCGCGACGACCTTCAGGCGCAGGCAACGCGCCATGCTGATGATGGCGGCAACCAGGTCGCGATCGGAATCGCGCCCGGCCAGATCCAGGATGAAGGATCGATCGATCTTGAGCGTGTCCAGGTCGAATTCCTTGACGTAGGACAGAGAGGAGTAGCCGGTGCCGAAATCATCGAGGGACACATGCACGCCCAGGGCACGCAGCTTGCGCAAGGCGTCCTGCCCGGCCTGGATCTGTTCCATCAGCATCGATTCGGTGATTTCGAGCGTCAGCAGTCCGGCCGCCAGTCCGGTTTGCTCAAGAACTTGCTCGACGGTCTCCACCATGCGCCCGGTCTGGAACTGGCGCGCCGAAAGGTTGACCGACACCGGCAGGTTCTCGATTCCCTGTCCCGCCCAGCTGGCGGCCTGTTTGCAGGCCTGCTCGAGTACCCAGTCGCCGAGCGGTACGATCAGCCCGCTTTCCTCGGTGGCGCGGATGAACTCCGTCGGCATGATCAGTCGACCATCGTGCGAGCGCCAGCGCACGAGGGCCTCGACACCGCAAACGTGGTACTGCGGCGAGGCCGCGACGATGGGCTGGAAATGAAGCTCGAATTCCTGCGCGTCGAGCGCGTGGCGAAGACGCGCGTCCAGCTGAAGGCGCTTGCTGGCCGAGCGCACCATTGAATCATCGAAGTGCTGCCAGGTGTTGCGGCCGTGCTGCTTGGCCTGGTACATGGCGGCGTTGGCAAACTGCAGCAGTTCGGTCACCGACTGCGCGTCGTCGGGATAGACACAGATGCCGACACTTGCGCTGACATAGACTTCGCTGCGATTGGCCAGGACGAAGGGCTTGGCCATCGATTCGAGCGTCTTGCCCGCGCAGGCTGCCGCCTGGTCGAGGGCCTCGGGACCCGTCAGGTAAATGACAAACTCGTCGCCGCCCATGTGCGCCAGGCCAGCCCCGCCAGGCAGGCCGCCGCGAAGGCGGCGCGCCACCATGACCAGCATGTCGTCGCCGATGGGGTGACCGAAACTGTCGTTGACGTTGCGGAAATGGTCCAGGTCGATGAACAGGACGGCGATCCGCTGGCCCGCCTCTCCGCGGCCGACCAGCATGCGTCGGAGCCGGTCCTGCAGAAGCAGTCGGTTGGGCAGGCCGGTCAATGGATCGTAGTAGGCAAGCTGTTCCAGGCGCTTCTGGGCCAACTTGAGCTCACTGACGTCGGTGAAGATCCAGGCGTATTGATCGTTGCCGCCCCGATCGGCTCCGATATCGGTCACCGTCGCCAGGAACGGCCGCTCGGCGCCGTCGGCGCTGCGATTCCAGATCTCGCCGGTCCAGTAGCCGCGATTGTCGACCAGTCGTTCGAGATCGGCAAAGAACGCCCTGTCGTGGCGGGAGGAATGCAGGGTGGCCAGATCGCGGCCGATCAAGCGATCCTGGCCGACCCCGCTCATTCTCTCGAAAGCGGGATTGGCCGACACGATGCGTTTCCGACGGTCGGTGAGTACCACCCCCTCGTGGGTTCGCTCGAAAACCACCGAAGTCTGACGCAGCTCCCGGATCAGGCCGGCCTGGTCGCCGAGCGCGCGCCAGCTGAGCCAGAACACCAGCACCGAACTGGCCAGCACGAACAGCCAGCCCTTGTAGGTTTGGAAGGTGGTCAGCAATGCGGGGTCGCCGCTCAACTGCCGCACGGCCGAGTCGGACAGGAAGATCCACAGCGCGCCGGCGGCCGCGTAGATCAATGCGACCTTGAGCGCATAACTACCCGTGAGCTTCATTCACACCCTCCCTTCCGGGCGGGGTTGCGGCGCGCAGGGACAGAGCCGAACCCGCCAGTGAACCAACTATACTACGAAAGCGTCGAAACACCGAAATGCCGACTCTCGTCGGCGCTCTTGTCACCGCTAGCCAATGGAGAGAATCATGTCAGTCAATGCCCCCAAGGCGACACGCCCGCTCGTACTAGCGCTGTTGCTTGGACTGCTGGCCGGTTGCGCTACCACGCCATCCGACGACACGCTAATCAGCGAATCGCGTTCGGCGCTGGCCAGCTTCGTCGACCGCGACCCCGGCCTTGAGCGCTGGGTGGACCAGGCATACGGCTACACGGTGTTCCCCAATATCGGCAAGGGCGGATTCTGGGTGGGCGGCGGCTTCGGTCGCGGCGTCGTGTTCGAGCAGGGCAAGCCTGTCGGTCGCGCCTCGGTCTCCCAGGCCACCGTCGGCCCGCAGATCGGCGCCCAGTCCTACAGCCAGGTGATTTTCTTCCGCGACGAGGCCGCGCTGCGGCGATTCCAGCGCGAACGCTTCGGGTTTTCCGCCCAGGCCACGGCGGTGGCCGCCACCGAGGGGCGTGCGGCAACCACCAGCTACGAACGCGGCGTGGCGGTATTCAACCTCGCCCGCGGCGGGCTGATGGCGGAAGCCTCCGTGGGCGGGCAGAAGTTCCGCTACTGGTCACTCTAGTGTACCCCGCGGCTAATTGGGTAGCGCTCAGAGTCACTGTGCCGGTGCGGGCCGACCGAACAGGTATCCCTGGAACCGATCGCATCCCAGATCCTGCAGCACGCTCAGTTGCGCGCGGGTTTCCACACCCTCGGCAACGACCGTGAGCCCGAAAATGCGCGCCATGCTGATCACCGCCTCGACGATGGCGCGATCGGTGCGGGCGCTGTCGAGCGAATCGATGAACACACGATCGATCTTGAGCGTGTCGACCGGCAGATGGCGGAGATAAGCCAACGAAGAATAGCCGGTTCCGAAATCGTCCAGCGACAGCCCGACGCCCAGCTGACGCAGCTGGCCGAGCACAACGGAGGCGCCGGCACCGAGCTCCATCAGCAATGATTCCGTGATCTCGAGCGTCAGGCTGCCGGGCTCGACCCCGTGACGTTCGAGCGCGCCGCGAACGACATCCGCCAACTCTCCGCTCTCGAACTGGCGCGCGGACAGATTGACGGCTACCGGTACGCCTTCGATGCCCTGCCGCTGCCAGCGCGCGATCTGCCGACACACCTGTTCGATCGCCCAATCCCCCAGCGCCAGAATCAGCCCGCTGTTCTCCGCGGCGGGAATGAATTCCGACGGCGGCACCGGAGTAGCACCGGGCGGATGCCATCGCATCAGGGCTTCGTAGCCCACCGTGTCCAGGTTGTCTCCACCCACGATGGGCTGGTAGTACATCTGAAGCTGCCCGTCTTCGAGGGCTCGACGTAGCTGCGCATCGAGCTCGACCTGGCGGCGGGTTCTTTCGACCATGTCGGCCGCGAACAACTCGTAGGCGTTGCTGCCGTGGTGCTTCGCCCGCGCAAGGGCGGCCTCGGCGTACTGGAGCAGTTGGCGGGCATCGCCGGCATCGTCGGGCGCATGCGCCGCGCCGATGCAGGCGGTCAGGTAGACCGACCGAACGCCCGAGACCGAAAACGGCGCGGACAATTGTTCGCGAATGCGCTCGATGACCGGCACCAGATCCCCGCGGCCGCTGACACCGTCCACGACGAGCAGAAACTCGTCGGCGCCCGAGTGGGCCAGGACGGCGCAGTCAGCAAAGGCACACTCGAGACGCCGTGCGACCGCGATGAGCAGTTCGTTGCCCACGGGACGGCCGAAACTGTCGTTGATGTCCCCGAAATGATCCAGGTCGAGGCTGATCAGTCCCACGCCGCCGGACCGGTGTCGGGCACGTGCCAGCCTTTCGGCAAGCCGGACTTCGACCAGGGGGCGATTGGGCAGGCCGGTCAGTTCCTGATGATAGGCGGCGTGCTCCAGTCGAGCGATCAACCGCGATTGTCTTGCCAGCGCCCGCCAGCTGAGCACGAAAACGAGCAGGCCGGTGACAATCACGTAGGCCGCCCCCTTCCAGGTCTGAATGCGCAGCATGACATCCGGTTCGTCGGTCAGTCCTTCGATCGCCGCATCGCTGAAGTAGATCCAGATCAGCCCGACGACCACGTAGATGGCCGTCAGCCGAAGTGCGCGAGAGACGTCCCTGTTCAACGGCAATCACCCGTCAATGCCGCCGCGAATATGCACGCAAGACTCATGTCCCGCATTATTGACGAACCGGCGTCGCAGATGCAAAGCGCGGCGTTCAGGAGAGCGCGGCGGTCTCCTCGTCGGCCAGGAACTGCAATCTGGCCAGGCGGGCATACAGCGGGCTTTCGGCAACCAGTGTGTCGTGGCTGCCCTGGGCGACAACGCGGCCCTGATCGAGAACCACGATGCGATCGGCCCGCCTGACGGTTGCCAGCCGATGCGCGATGACGAGCACGGTCCGGTTGTCACCGATGTCGTTGAGCGCCTCCTGGACGAGACGCTCGCTCTCGGCGTCGAGGCTGGCCGTTGCCTCGTCGAGCAACAGCAACGGCGGCTGCTTGAGCAGCGCGCGGGCGATGGCGATGCGCTGGCGCTGTCCCCCGGAAAGCCTGACGCCGCGCTCGCCGAGGAAGGTATCGTACCGATCGGGCCACCGCGCCACGAATTCCTCGACATGGGCGCTGCGGGCCGCCTGTGCAATCAGTTCCGGACTCGCTTCGGGCCGGCCATAGGCGATATTCTCGGCCGCGCTCCCGGAGAACATCACGACATCCTGCGGGACGACGCCCAGGCGCCTGCGCAGCTCGTGGAGGTCAAGCTCGCGAACGTCGACGCCGGCCAGGCTCACCCGGCCAGCATCGGGATCGTAGAAACGGAGCAGCAACTGGAAGAGCGTCGACTTGCCGGCGCCGGACGGTCCGACGATGGCAACGGTCTCACCCGCCCCGACCTCGAAGCTCAGCCCGTCCAGCACGGGTTCGTCCGGCCGCGATGGATAGGCAAAAGCGACCTCGTCGAAGGCGACCGACAGCGGTTCCTCGGGCAAGCTACGGGGCTGTTCCGGGTTGACGATCGACGGAGTGGCCTCGAGCAGCTCGGCCAGACGCTCCATCGCGCCGGCCGCGCGCTGGAGCTGGCTCCAGATCTCGCTCAGGCTCGCCGTCGAGCCGGCGGCAATGGCGGCGTAGAGAACGAACTGGCCGAGTTGTCCGGGCGTCATCTCGCCGCTGAGTACCGAACGTGCACCCAGCCACAGTACGAAGGTGATCGCGCCGAAGGTCATCATGATGATCAACACGATCAGCAGCGTACTGGCGCGGATCCGATCGCGCGCCGCCACGAACGCCGACTCGACCGCTTCGTCGAAACGTTCCCGCTCGCGGCCCTCCTGGGCAAAGGCCTGCACGGTCTGAACGGCGTTGATGGTCTCGTCGCCGCGGGCACTGAAATCGGCCACCCGATCCTGGGCACTGCGCGAAAGCCGACGAACCCAGCGCCCGAGCATCACCACGGGCACGATGATCAGGACGATCAGCAGGGCAATGACGCCGGCCAGCGAGGGTGCGGTCACCGCCAGCGCAACGGAGCTGGCCACCAGCATCAGCAGATTGCGCACCCCGAATGACACGGTCGAACCCACCAGCGTTTCCACCAGCGTGGTGTCGGTATTCAGCCGCGAGAGCACTTCCCCGGTGCGCGTGTTGCCGAAAAATTCAGGGCTCATCGTCAGCACGCGCCCATACACCGCCTGGCGCACATCCGCGACAACGCGCTGACCCAGCCAGCTGACCCAGTAGAAGCGCAATCCGCCACCGACGGCCATCATCGCCGCGGCGGCAAACAACAGCCAGAACCAGCGGTCGATGTTGCCGATATTCGCGGCCAGGAATCCGCGATCGATCACCTGCCCCACGGCGGCCGGAATCGACAGCGCCCCTGCTGCCGAGAGCAACAGGAAGAGCAGTGCCAGGCCGATCTGCAGGCGATAGCGCACGATGAAGGGCCTGAGCGCGCGCAAGGAACCCAGCCGGCGGCCGACGGGGCGCTGGATGGCATCTGCGTCGTTCACTGCGCCTCCTGGAGCGATACGCGGGTCTGTCGATAGGACCGCCAGCCGGCGACCGTGAACAGCGCCAATGCCGTCCAGACGCAAGCGAAGGTTATGGCGTGATCCGGCGTAAACGGCTCGTCGAAAAGGAACACCGCCAGAAGAAAGGTCATGCTTGGTGCCAGATATTGCATGAGTCCAATGGTACTCAGGTTGAGGCGACGCACGGCCGATGCAAACAACACCAGTGGCAGCAGGGTCACCATTCCCGTACCGGCCAGCAATGCCGCCTCCCCCGCCGCAGCGGGGTCGAACGCCAGCGCGCCTTGCCGGTTCAGCCATACCAACCATACCAGTGCCAGCGGTGTGACCAGCAGGGTCTCCCAGAACAACCCCAGGAGCGGACCGACATCGGTTTTCTTGCGCACCACCCCATACAGGGCAAAACTGAAGGCAAGCAGGAGTGCGATCCACGGGAACTGCCCCACCCGTGCGGTCATCCAGGCAGTCCCGATGAACGCCAGGGCGACAGCAGTCACCTGGAGGTAGCCCAGGCGCTCCCGGAATATCAGCATACCGAGGAGGACGCTGACCAGCGGATTGATGAAATAACCCAGGCTTGTCGACAGCACCCGCCCGGTATTGATGGCATGGACGAACACCAGCCAGTTGCTCGCGATAAGAACGGCACTGACCGCAAGGGCAGCCAGAACGCGGGGGCGAACACGAATCGCAGCCCGGAAACGGCTGCGTGAGCGGAACAAGAGCACCAGACCGAGAAAGACCATTGACCAGACCACCCGATGGGCGATGATTTCATCCGCGCCCACGTGACCGAGCAACTTGAAGTACAACGGTGCCAGGCCCCAGATGCCAAAAGCGCCCAGCCCGGCAGCCAGACCACCGACCGCCTCCCGATCATCGGTCATTGGCCGCTTCCGGCGCTCTCGTCCTGCTGCTCGGCCGTCGCATCCTCATCGCGCGGCACGGCCGGCGCCAGGTGTGGCCGGGACGCCGTACCCGACAGGTTGAACTGGCCTGCAGCCTGACCGGCAGCGAGAAACTCCCCGCCGAGACGCCCGCCGTCGAGTTCCACGGCCGCCCAACCGGCACCGGCGAGGTCACCGCCTTGAACGACGAAAGCCGGCAACTCCAGGAAGCCGGGGCTCAATCGGACATCCGCGCTGAGCCGATCGAACTCACGGCGCACGGGATCATCGCCGTCGCCGAAGAGGCTCCAGTAGCCCTGCCACAAATCGACATCGCCAGTCAGGAGAAACCCCCCAGCCGGGCTCGTCGGCCAACGCAGCAGGAGATTGGCCTCGCCGCTGCCTCCGG
The DNA here is from genome assembly GCA_964606365.1 of uncultured Wenzhouxiangella sp. Taxonomy (GTDB): domain Bacteria; phylum Pseudomonadota; class Gammaproteobacteria; order Xanthomonadales; family Wenzhouxiangellaceae; genus Wenzhouxiangella. The sequence continues at coordinate 11,012 of CAZSGS010000036.1, forward strand.
CCACGGCCGGTAGCTCGAGCGCATCGAGCAAGCGTGAGAACTGCGCCAGGCTGACGTCGATCGCCACCGATCCCGGCTTGCCGGAACCCAGAACACCATTCGCGTCCACCATGCCGCCGGGGAAGGCGGCCGAAAGACTGAGCGCCAAACCGGCGCTCTGGGACCCAAGATCCACCCGCGCATTGGCCAGCACGATCGGACCGAAGCGCAAGCGATCGAAATGGAGCTGCGAGCGCAGATCGATGCGTTCGGCCGCTGCCGCCAAAAGCCCTGCAGTGTCGAGGTTCATATGCTGCGCCAGCATCCGAGCGGCCAACGCGCCATCGAGGTTCGACCCCGACAGCAGCAGGTCGACCCTGGGCGGGTCGCCGGTCTGGTAACTCAAGGAAAGATCGAACTCGTCCGAGCCGACCCGCAGCCGACCGCCGGACAGCACGACCCGCAGCGGCTCGTCGCTGCGGATGGTCAGGTCACCACCGAGCGAGATCGAAGTCTCCTGGCCGGCCAGCTGGCCCGCCAGGCGCATGTCGCGTAGCAGGATTGCTGAATCCGGTGATGCCGGCACCATCAGAAAGCCCGTGGTTTCGACCGCCTCGAGCAGCGACGGCTCACCGAGATCTCCGCTGAATCGAAAGGCGACCGGCCGATCGAGGCTGAAACGTTCGAGCTCCACGAAATCGATGGAAACATTCTCCACACCTTCGTCGCCGGTTGAAGGCCTGGCCAGGGTCACGTCCTCGAGCCGAACACTGCGCCCGGTCAGCAGTTTCGCGCTCGAACGAATCAGCCCCAGGGGGTCCGAGCGGCCATCGGCATTCTTTCCTTCTGACGCGAGCTGGATGACGGCACCGTGCAATTCCATTCGCCCGGGCGACAGTTCGCCCCGCAGCAGCGGCCCGAGGCGCAGGGCCAGTGCGACCCGTTCGGCGCGCAGTGTGGCGGGGCCGGGCACACCAGCCGGGGCCTCGATCACGACACCGCCGGCTTCGATCCGGGCGCTCGGAAACAGCCTGAATCGCAGGCTCCCGACGATCTCCACCCGGCGGCCGATTTGCTCGCTGAGGCGATCGGAAACGATGGCCCTCAACCGCTCCTCGTCAAAATAGATGACCGCAGTGCCCCAGAGGCCGAGGAGGATGATGGACAGGGCGGCGGCTAGGATGATCGTACGGCGCATCCGGTTTCCGGCGAATATGGGATTGGCTGCGGAATCAAGGACCGCTTCGGGTCATTGTATCTCAGGCAATCTCCCGACAACGCTGCACGGCGCGCGTTTCGCCGAAGAGGCCACGGATCCGCTCGTTCGCGACCGGCCGCGGCTACGGCCGACCGGTGCTGCGCGGTGGGGCGTGAATACGCCGGATCGGGTAGGGTGCCCCCTCACGGGGGCAGCCCTCCCACACCACCGGGCAT
>CAZSGS010000037.1:0-12365 GCA_964606365.1 uncultured Wenzhouxiangella sp.
AGTCCGGCTGGATGGCCAACCTGAGTTTTCCGGCCTTTCGCGCCATCATCACCTACGCCGACGACCGCAAGCTGCGCGAGCGCTTTCACCGCGCCTTCGTCACGCGCGCCTCTGAAACCGGCCCCAACAGCGGCCAGTTCGACAACGGCCCGATCATGCGCGAAATGCTGGCCCTGCGAGACGAACAGGCGCGGCTGCTGGGCTTCGAACACCACGCCGCCATGCGGCTTTCGACCCGCATGGCCGACTCCGCATCCGAGGTCGAGTCCTTTCTCGATCACCTGGCCGGACGCGCCCGGCCGCAGGCGCGGGCGCAGCTCGGGGAACTCAACGAATTCGCCGCCGGGATTGGCGCCGAAACGCCGCTTGAACCCTGGGACATCGCCTACTACACCGAGAAGCTGCGAGAGGAGAAACTCGGCATCAACGAGTCGATGCTCAAGCCGTGGTTCGAACTCCAGCGCGTTTTCGACGGCCTGTTCACCACCGCCGGCGAACTCTTCGGCCTGCGCTTCGAGCCCGATGAAGCCGTCGACACCTGGCACAAGGACGTGCACTTTTTCCACGTGCTCGATGAGGCGGGCCGACGCCAGGCCGGCCTCTATCTCGATCTCTACAGCCGGCCGCGCAAGTCCGGCGGCGCCTGGATGGACGTCTGTCGTGCACGCATGCGCGCCGGCGGTGTCGAGCAATTGCCCATCGCCTACCTGACCTGCAACTTCGCGCCGCCGGCCAAGGGGCGGCCCAGCCTGCTCACGCACGACGACGTGGTCACGATCTTCCACGAGTTCGGGCACTGCCTCCACCACCTGCTCACGCGCATCGACCTGCCCGGCGTGGCCGGCATCAACGGGGTCGAATGGGATGCCGTGGAACTGCCCAGCCAGCTGATGGAAGGCTGGGCCTGGGAAGCCGAATCGCTCGAGCGCTACGCGCGACACGTGGAAACCGGCGAACCCCTGCCGCAGAAGCTGATCGACGGATTGAAGGCCGACCAGCAGTTCCAGGGCGCCATGGCCCTGGTGCGACAGATCGAATTCGCCCTGACCGACCTGGCACTCCACACGCGGCCCGGCGCCGATCCGATCGACCTCATGCGGGACATACACGACCAGGTCGGCGTGCTGCCGATGCCCGACTACAACCGTTTCCTGATGAGCTTCAGTCATCTCTTCGACGGCGGCTACGCCGCCGGTTACTACAGTTACCTGTGGGCCGAGCAGCTGGCGCGCGACGCCTTCGAGCTGTTCCGGGAGAAGGGACTGTTCGATTCGGGGACCGGGCACCGCCTGGCGCACGAGATACTGGAAGTGGGTTCGAGCCGCCCGATGCAGTCCTCATGGATGGCCTTCCGGGGCCGCGAACCGTCACTGGAACCGTTGCTGGCCTCCTACGGCATCGCAGCCTGAGGCCCACGGCCGCCAGGGCTGTTCAACGGACGCAGTTTCGACCGGAAGACTTGGCTTCGTAGAGCTGCCGATCCGCCGCCTGCAGCAGCTCGCTGATGTGCTTCATCCCGGACTGCCAGGTCGCGACGCCGGCCGACAGCGTGATGGCGTGGTCTTCCTCGTCGAGGCGAAACGCCTCTTCCTCGATCGATGCCCGGATCGATTCGGCCAACTGCCGGGCCTCTTCGGGGCCGGTATCCGGCAGGATCAGCGCGAACTCCTCGCCGCCGATCCGTGCCAGGGTGTCGCTGGCGCGCACGCGCTCGGCCGCGATTCGACTGAGTTGCCGAAGCACGCCGTCACCGGCGAGATGGCCGTACTCGTCGTTGATTTCCTTGAAGAAATCAAGGTCCAGGATGACCAGCGCCAGGCGATGATCGTGCTCGCGCCCGGCCTTGGCTGCTTCGGTCTCGAGCACCGCCATGGCGTGCCGGCGGTTGTACAGGCCCGTGAGCGCGTCGCGTATGGTGCTTTCGTGCAGCTCCGAGTGATAGCCGGCCTCGATGTTGCCCTCGTCGACGAACTTCAGCACCGTCTGGCTGATACGCAGGTGATCGCCGTCGCGAAGGCGGGCTCGCTCCACTTGCTCGTCGTTGAGCCAGGTATGGTTGGTCGAGCCCAGATCCTCGACCCAGTAGTGCCCGTCCTCGCGGAAGATGCGGCAGTGCTGGCGCGAAATACTGCGATCGGATATCTGGAAGTCGGCCTCGACCGCACGACCGATCACCAGCGGCTCATCGCCGGGAACGAGCCGCGAGCCCAAGCGGGCGCCACGAATGATCACCAGGCAGGCCTCGTGGCGTTCGTCGCGCGCACGCGTGGTGCCGAGCAGGACGGTTTCCCCTTCGGTTGACGACAGTCGGTCGGTATCCTTGCTCAAAATCGCACTCTCAGTATCCTGGGTTCTCGAGCCACGGCGTCGATTCAGTGCCCAATATACCCTCTGGCTCCAGGCGCGTTTGATCGACCGGATTGCGGGATACGCGGCAATCGACGACAATCAGGCCTGCTGACCCCGTCGCCCCCCCTCGCACACATTATGCATATCCCTCCGGGCCGGGCCGCCCTGAATGCAGCCCACATTGCCGTCGGGCTGATGTTACCGGTCTGGACGTCGTGCGCCGCCCAGTGGCAGGGCTTCGAAGACGTCTGGAGCATCGACAGCGGCATCAGCGCCCCGTTCCAGGCGCCCATGTCCTTCACGCCCCACCTGCATACCGGGGGTGCCGTTGCCGGCGACATCGACGGCGACGGGGATCTCGATCTCATCGTCCTGCGGGGCATGCATTCGCCCCGGGTATTCAGCAACGACGGCACCGGCCGCTTCCTCGACGTCTCCCCGGCGGCCGGGCTGGCGGGTCTCGACGGCCTGCCCAACGGCACGCTGCTGGCTGACATCAACGGCGACGGTCACCCGGACCTCCTGCTGGGCGGCGTCACCGAGGATCGGCATGACGCGCAATCCCATACGCCGATCAGGCTGTTCATCAACGACGGCAACGGCGTCTTCGCCGATGCCACGGCCGCGAGCAACCTGGCCTCCCCGCTCGACGCGCACTCGATGGCCCTGGCCGATATCGACGGCGACGGCGATCTCGACCTGTTCATCGCCTACTGGCAACAGCAGGCGGCCTCGGTCACCGGCCACCTCTGGCGCAACCTCGGCGACGGACAGTTCGAGGACATCAGCCAGGCCTCGGGCATCGGCCAGTACTACGACACCGAAAACACGCTCTACAACTTCACGCCGACCTTCACCGACATCGACGGCGACGGCCGGCCGGACCTGCTGATCAGTGCCGACTTCGGCCATTCACGCGTGTTCATCAACCAGGGCGACAGCAGCTTCGCCGACGCGACCGACCCCGGCGTGATCACCGACGAAAACGGCATGGGCGCGGCCGTCGGCGATTTCGACAACGACGGCGACCTCGACTGGTTCGTGACCAGCATCCGGGACGAAGCCGGCTCGCCGGACTATGGCTCCAGCGGCAATCGGCTCTATCGCAACGACGGCAGCGGCGGCTTCGACGACGCAACCGATGTCGCCGGCGTGCGCGACGGCGGCTGGGGCTGGGGGGCTTGCGCGGCGGACTTCAACAACGACGGCTGGCTGGACCTGTTCATGGTCAACGGCTACCAGGCGCACCGCCCAAGATTCCTGGGCAACCCCGCCCGCCTGTTCATCAACAACGGCGACGGCAGCTTCGACGAACAGGCGCAGCAGGCGGGTGTCGCCACCACCGGGCTGGGCCGCGCCGTGGTCTGCTTCGACAGCGACCGCGACGGGCAGATCGATATCCTGGTCCAGAACAGCCACGACCTCGGCGACACCGCCGTGCAACCGCAGTTCTACCGCAATCTCGGCTCCGACAATCACTGGCTCGGGCTTCGACTCGTCGGGCCACCAGGCAACCGCCACGCCATCGGCGCGCGTGTGACCGCACAGACCGATGGCCTGACGCAGGTGCGCGAGATCCGAGCCGGCGGCAGCTTCCTTTCCTCGCCACCGGCCGAGACTCACTTCGGTTTGGGATCGGACACAACGATCGCTCGACTGACGATCCGCTGGCCCGACGGCCGAACCACCCGCCTCGAGGATGTCGCGGCCGATCGGCTCCTGGAGGTCGACTACGACCGCCTGTTCGAAAGCCGCTTCGACTGACATGCCTTCAACCTCGAGGCTCTGCCTGATTCCGTTCCTGCTGCTCGCCCAGTTGGCGATGGCCGGCGACCCGCCCCAGCACTCGGTGGCACGACAGTGGAACGAGGCACTGCTCGACGCCATCAGCGCCGACTTTGCCCGGCCCGTGGTCCACGCCCGCAACCTGCACCACGTCAGTGCCGCGATGTGGGACGCCTGGGCCGCCTACGATGAACGGGCCGACCCGGTACTGCACCGCGAGAGGCAGTCGGCATCGGACTTGCAGACCGCGCGCGAGGTGGCGATCAGCCACGCCGCGTACCGGCTTCTGCGCCATCGATTCGCGACCTCGCCGGGCAACGACCCGGAAGACCCCGACGACCCCGACAACACGCTCAATCGCCTGCGGGCCCTGATGCTCGAACTGGGCCACGACCCGGACTTCAGTGATCCCGGCGGGACGGGCCCGGCGTCCCTGGGGGTGCGAATCGCCAACAGCTGGATTGCCCACGGCCTGGCCGATGGCGCCAACGAGGCCAACGGCTACGGCAACAATCACTACGTGCCGGTCAACCCCGCGCTCGATCTCGACCAGCCCGGCAATCCGGGCATGGTCGATCCCGCGCGCTGGCAGCCGCTTCAGCGTGATGAGGGCTTCGTCGACCAGGGCGGCAACCAGGTGGGCCAGGACCAGCGCTTTCTGGGCGCCGAATGGGGGGCGGTCGTCGGGTTCGCGCTCGACGGGGACGACCTGAGCATTCACCCGGACGCGTCCGGCGACTGGGATCGCTGGGTGTACCACGACCCCGGCCCACCACCGCAACCCGGCGGCGCGAGTGATGCGGCGTGGAGAGCGGCCTTCGTCGAGGTCATCGAATATGCCAGCCATCTGGACCCCGCCGACGGCAGCAGCCTGGACATCAGTCCCGCCAGCCGGGGCAACAACGGCCTGGGCGCCAACGACGGCGAGGGCTACGCGATCAACCCGCATACCGGCCAGCCTTACGCGCCGCAGATCGTGCTGCGTGGCGACTACACGCGGGTCGTCGCCGAATACTGGGCCGACGGCCCGGCGTCCGGGACACTGGTTTTCGATCTTCAACGAGAAGGTCAACGACCATCCCGGTCTGATCCGTCGCATCGGCGGCGCGGGGCCGGAAGTGTCGAACCTGGAATGGGACGTCAAGGCCTACCTGGCGCTGGGCGGCGCCATGCACGACGCGGCGGTCAGTTCCTGGGGCATCAAGGGCTATCACGATGCCGTGCGGCCGATCTCGGCCATCCGTCACATGGCGGAAATGGGCCAGTCCAGCGATCCCGACGGACCTTCCCATCACGTCGAAGGCCTGCCCCTGGCCTCCGGCCTGATCGAGGTCGTCACCGCGGCGTCGGCCGCCGCGCACCACGCGCATCTGTCCGACAGCATCGGCGAGGTCGCGGTGCTGAGCTGGCGCGGTCACGGACACGACCCGGAGACCGAAACGGCCGGCGTGGGCTGGATTCTGGCGAAGGACTGGTGGCCCTATCAGCAGGAGGGATTCGTCACCCCGCCCTTCGCGGGCTATGTTTCCGGGCACAGTACGTTCAGCCGGGCCGCGGCCGAGGTGCTGACCCAACTGACCGGAGACAGCTACTTTCCGGACGGCCTGGGCGAGCATTGCGTGAGCGCCGGCGACTTTCTCGACTTCGAATCCGGCCCGAGCAGCGACCTGTGCCTGCAGTGGGCGCGCTACTACGACGCCGCCGATGAAAGCGGCATGTCACGCATCTACGGCGGCATTCACCCGTCCTTCGACGACCTGCCCGGCCGCATCGTCGGCCACCAGGTCGGAAGCGACGCCTGGCAGCTGGCGCTGCGGCATTTCAGCGGCGAGGTCTCGCGCATCTTCCGCGACGCCTTCGCCGCGGAGGACAGGAGCGCGCAGGTCACGGCACCTGGAAGCGGTCTTTGAAGATCAGGCCGGGGCTGACCACCTCGCCGCTGACGACCAGGGCGTGGATGGCGTAGTCGGACGCGATCGTGCGCTGCGTGACGGCCGCGCTGGCCGACGCCGCGTTCAGGGCCACGAAGCCGGGGGTCGGCGAAAGGCCGCTACCGCTGCCGGCCGCCCACCAGGCTTCGCCAGCCTGATCCAGGCTGGCGATCTCGCCGAGTCCAAGCAGGCAACAGTCGGGGTCGAGCTCCGGCGCCGTCGAAACGGCGCTGCCGTTGGCGGGATCGACCTGGAACATTCCGGCATCGCCGGCCGCGCCGTCCTGCATGTAGACATCCAGCTGGCCGCTTCCCGCGCTGTAGCGCATGAAACCGGGCTTTCCGGGCGCCGGAAGCGCGGCCACATCGGTAATCGAGGCATCGGACAGGTCGACCGAGCGAATCCGCCACTGGGATTCGCCGAACAGGCGGCCGACAAAATACAGCTGCTGATCGGCCGCGGCGATGGCGGCGATCCCGGTCAGTAGCTCGCAGCAGATGCTGTCCGGGGCACCGATCGGGCTGACCGATCCATCGTCGGGGTCGAGGGCCACCCACTGCAGGGTCGGCGCCATGACATCGATGTCCGGCTCGGTAGAGATCAGGCGATCCTGGGCGGCGTCATAGGCCAGCAAGGCATGCGGCGCCTGTGCCGGCGCCACGGTCGCCGCGGCGTTGCCGTCGAAGTTGAAGGACATCAGCACATCGTCCCCGAATCCGTCCTCGGCCAGGTAGCGGCCGAAAGCGAAGAACCGGCCGCCGTCGACGTCCGCCGCGGTCAGGCCGGCGCCGACGAGGCAGCAGGCCTCGACCGAGGCCGATCCGACCGTGACGGCGCCATTGCCCGAGTTGATCGTCACGGCCCGCAGGCTGTCATCGACGCGGTCATGCACGAGCGCCGACAGTTCCGCCTTTGCCGGGGTGGCCATCCAGAGCAGCGAGGCCAGGACGATCAGCCCGCCGCACTTGCCGGCGGCGGTGTGGCTTGACAGATTGGTCATGGCTCAGCGACTTCCAGCATCGGCCGGGGCCTCGAGCAGCGCCTGTTCGAGCCGCTCCAGCCGGGCCTCCAGCGACTCGATCTTGCGGTCGCGCTGGTCGATCTGCTGCTGGAGCGCCTGGGCCGCGCCCAGGGCCACGCCGGCCATGTCCGAGATGCTGATCCGCTCCTCGCTCTCACCCAGGCCGAAGGCCGCGTGAAAGTCCTCGGCGGCCGGGCCGAAGTGCCGCCCGTCGTCCGCCCCCCTGAGGTAGCGCCATACACCGAGATCGAGACCTGCGACCAATTCCAACAGGCGCGCCGGATCCATGCGGAGGAAGTCGGTCTTCACGGCCCGGCTGGAGAGCTGGTATACGGAGCCGTCGACGCGCACATCGCCGCCGGCGACGTGCAGCCGAGCCTGCGGAGACGAGGTACCCAGGCCCACATTGCCCGAGGGCGCCACGTAGATGCTGTTCTCGGGCGCGCCCGGGATCAGGCGAAACACCAGGTTGCTGCCGCCGGTCACGTCGCGAACGAAGAAATTGGCCTCGTTGCCGACAACATCCCACACCTGCGCCGCGAAGCCGCTCGCCACGGTCTGGTCCAGGCGAACGCTCGGGCTGTCGCCGTCGGCGACATGCAGTTCGAGCGCCGGCGAGGCGGTGCCGAGTCCGATATTGCCGGCATCGTTCATGAACAGGGAGTTGGCCGGCGCACCGGCCATCAGCGTCATCAGGTTGCGGCCGGCGGTGCGGTCCTGGATGGCGAACATGTTCGCGCCGCCGGATCCCTCGCCGTTGGCAACGAGGGTCCAGTCATTGCCTGCAAAACCCGTGGTCGTCGAGGTGTCTTCGAAATGAATGCGAAGGTTGTTCTCCTTGAGGCGGAGCGTGTCGAAGCCGAAGGACTCTGCATCGAGGCAGTCGAATCCGACGCACACACTGTCGCGCACCGTCAGGTCGCCGATGATGACATCGTTCAGGATCGGAGTCGCTTCGCCGGCGGGATGGGAAGCCGCTTCGTCACCTGCCAGGTAAATCGCGCCGTCGAGGACTCTGAAGGTCCCGACGGCCGGCTGCAGCAGGCTGACCGCAGCCGAATCGGATGCGTCATCACGCGAACGCGGTGACGACCATTTGAAATGAGCCTCCCAGACATAATCGCCGTCCCGGGTGGCCAGGTCGGCGAGCCTTGTACCGGCCAGGACAATGGCATCGTCGGCAGCAAAATCGAAGCTCCTGTACCAGCCGTCGGGGCCGGACATGCGCAGGGTTGCAGCACCCGCACCGGCGGGCCGTTCGATGCGGAGCTCGGCGTTGGCCTGATGGTCGATGGTATCGGACTGGGCACCGGCCAGTACCGGCAGAAGCAAGCACGCAGCCACTGCCAACCGGCCCAGGCCGGAGAATGATGAATCGCGCAACATGGAGTTACCCTCTGGAAAGGAGAACCAGCGTGCCGGACGGCCGGCTGGCAACGTCGAGATAATAGCCATTGCCGAAGCCGTCGGCAAGCGACTTGTTTGCGCGCGACGGCGATGCAGACTTCTTTCAGCCGCCGGGCGCCCAGTCCAGGGACACGAAGAAGCTGCGGCCGGCTCCGGGAAAGTAGCGATAGTTGCCGAAGGCGAAATCCGCGCGCTCGGCGTAATGATGATCGAGCAGGTTACGGACCCGCAGCCCGACTCGCCAGTGCTCGTGCAGCGCATATTCGCCGGACAAGTGCAGCAGGGTGTGGCCGCCGTAGCGACGGGAATTGGCCGCGTCGAGCCAGTACTCGCCGGTGTGCTCGAGCGCCAGCTGTCCCTCGAACCGGGAGTCCGGACGCCAGGTCAGGTCGGCACTGGCCAGGCGGCGCGGCGCCGCCGGGACGGTCCGGCCCGACAGGATGCGTTCGCCGCCGAGATCGCGGTCGAAACGGTACCAGTGAATCGCGTAGCTGCCGCGCGCGGCCGCCACGAGCGTCCCGGTGATCGGATAGCGCAGCGATAGCTCGATGCCGCGATGCCCCGACTTGCCGTCGCTGACGTTGAAGCCCTCGCCGTCGCGAAAGATGTAGTCGCGCTTGTACTGGTAGAAGGCGACCGCCTCCCAGTCCAGCGTACCGCCGCCGCGGATACCGAGCTCGAGGGCATCGAGCCGCTCGGCCTCGAGGTCGGCGACGTCCTGGCCGCGCTGCAGGCGATACAGCTCGGTCGCCTGCGGCGCCCGGAATCCGCTGGCCAGCCGCGCCCAGACCTGGCCGGCACCGACCGAACGGCTGAGCGTGAGCTCGGGCGCGGCCTCGAGAAAATCATCACTGCGGTCGGCCGGGCGATTGTAGAGGCAGCCCCCGGGCTCGCAGAACTCACCGGCCTCGCTGAGATTGCCGACGGTCATGCGGTTGTCGTAGTCGTAGCGCACCCAGTCGGCGTGGACGCCGGCGCGCAGCGTCCAGCCGCCGTCGAACGCGAATCGCCGCGCGATGTAGCCGCCCAGGCGCTGGCCGTCGACCACGTAGTCGTAGTGCCGCCCGGCCGGGCGAATCCCCGCCACCGGCGGCGGACCCTGCGCCGGACCGTCCTGGATCTGGGACAGGTCGCCACGGAACAACTCGGCGTCGAAGCCCCAGTCCCAGGCGTCGTCCGGGCTGCTGCGATCGTACTGCAGGCCGGCCGAAACCTGGCCGTTGCGTTCCAGCGGCTTACCGGGCAGGAAGTGCTGCAGGAATGCCATGCTGGAGCGACGGGCGAATCCGCTGATACGGTGCTCCGTCCCCCGCCCGTCGAGCCACTCGCGGCGCGTGAGTAAGCGCACCGCGCTAGCCTGTCGATAAGCTTCGGGGTTCAGATTGGCGCGCCGCAGACCGGGATCGGCGTAGGCCCGTTCGCCCAGGATGTAACCGGCCGTATCCTGGTCGAGCCGGGCGGCGCTGACGATCGTGCGCCACTGCCCGCCCGCGACTGGAACGGCGTGCTGGAAGGTCGCGAGTTGGTGTTCGTAGCCCTCGTCGACCCGGAAGCTGCCCGCGTCCGTGGCCGAGAAATCGACGCCGATCGCACCGTCACCCACATCGCCGGTCAGCTCGCCGGAGACCCGGACGTAGTCGTTGCTCCCCGCTTCGAGTCGCACGCCGTTTACCGAATCGGTCAAGGGCGACCTCGGCGCGATATCGATCACGCCGTGCAGCCCGCCGGAGGCATGACCGATTCCGCCGGGACCGCGCAGCACCCTGACCGCCTCGGCCTGCGCGAGGTTGACCTCGAACAGATTGTTGACGTTGCAGAACCCCGGCGGCCGGATCGGCACGCCCGCCTCGAGAATCAGCAGCGCGCCACAGCCGCCGGCGCCCGACAGGATCGGTGAACGAACCGCGGTGAGATGCTCCTGGCCGCTGCCGCGCGTGACCCAGGTGCCGGGCAGGCGCGAGAACAGCTCGGAAGGATGCGTGGGGCGCACGAGTTCGATCCCGGCCTCGCTCAGCGCGCTGGTCGCCTGCGCCGCCTCCGGCTCGATATCGCGGCCGCGAACCTGCAGGGTCGGCAGCTGCTCGCCTTCGGCGGCCAGGGCAGCCGCGACGAGAAACTCGATCATCATGAAGCTTCAATCTCCCGTCGGCGCAAGCGCGCCAGTGCGACAAAGGTAACCGCTCCGCCCAGGGTCAGCATGAAGGGGAACAACAGCACGAACCGTCCCGCCCCCGTCTCGATGCTTTCGAGCAGTTGATAGACGCTCACGCCCACCAGCGGTGCCAGCAGGCCCCGGATACCGGTCAACGTCACGTGGATGCCCATGTAGAGCGTGGACTGGTCGTCGCTGGCGAAGTCGTTGTGGCCCAGGTTCCAACCCAGCTTGCCGCCCGCAAAAGCCGCGCCCAGAGCGAGCGCGCCGACCCAGAACAGCATCTCGAGGCCGAACATGGACGCCGTCACGAAAAGCAGCAGTGCGAACACGAACATCCAGGCCTGGCGCGCACGGTAGTCGAGAATATGCGCGGCATCGAGCCGCCTCGCCCAGATCGGCGTGAAGATCGACAGGGTCACCAGCGGCAGGGCCGTGGTAATGAGCACCTGCTCGAAGCGGCCGAAACCGAACTGCTCGTTGAGCAGCACCACCAGCAGCGCGATCACCATCAGGTTGCCGCTGCCGAAAGCGAACATGGTCAGCATGTAGCGCCGGTACCAGCGGTCGTTGAGCAGAATGTCGAAGGCCGCCCGCAACTGTCCACCGCGGCGTACCTGCTGCTGGCGACGCTCTTCGCTCTGGATGCGCCGCCCCTGCCGCACGCGCGTGGCCAGGTAGCGCCAGGCGGCGAGGAGACCGGTCACACCGGCAAGCGGAAACGTTACGCGCCAGATCTCCGGCCACCAGTTCATCAGCAGGCCGGTGACGGCGGCCGTCGCCGAGATGATGAGCGAATAGATGATGGTGATCCAGCCGGTGATCCGGGCCCGCACCTGGCGCGGAAAATTGGCACGCCAGATGGCCGCGCGCAGCGTGATCACGCCGGCCCAGGCCAGGCGGGCGGCAATCATCGTCAGCGTGATCATGACCAGGCCGACCGGACTGGTCGGCGCCAGGGCCATCAGCACGAGAAAGACGCTGGTGGTGGCCATCAGGGTCGCGACCCAGACCGGCTTGTTGCGCCCCTCGGCCAGGCCGGAAATCCAGAGGCTGACGATGTTGGCGAATGCCGGCGCCCCCGCGACCAGGGCGACGGCCAGGTTGACCCAGGCCGAGCTCGCCACCGCCGCGAACTGGGTCTTGACCACGACGCCCACCAGCCCACCCTCGAGCGCGCCCAGCGCCACGGCCATGGCCGCGTTGGTGCGCACCTCGCGCGGCATCAGTTTGCGGGCGACGTACGGGAGCGCGGCGGGTTCACGAGCGGCGGGCGGCATCGGGGTATTTTACGGTATCGGGTTCCGGTTTCCGGTTTTCGGACTACGGATCACGGACGACGGACCACGACCCAAGTGCCATCCGCCATCGTGAACGATAGAATGCAGCCATGAACCCCGATATCGACGAAGCCGCCTGGCTGGAAAGAACCCTGACAATGGACATTCCCCTGGGCGGGGCGATGGCGTTGTCCGTCAGCCGCCTCGACAGCGAGGGCGTGGAGTTGACGCTGCCGCTGGCGCCGAGCATCAACGACAAGGGTACGGCCTTCGGCGGTGCGCTGGCGAGCGCGATGATCCTGGCCGGCTGGTCCCTGCCGCGCCTGCTCCTGCTGCGCTCGAACATCGACGCAGACCTCGTCATCGGGCGCTGCGAAATCCGCTTCATCGCCCCGGTGGGCGGGGCATTCCGCGCCTTCTGCCCCTGGCCCGACGAGCAG